>JAZRMP010000021.1:0-64530 GCA_045647705.1 Faecousia sp. | reverse complement strand
CAGGCTGAGCTGCGTCGGAACCTGAATGAGGTGGAGGACAAGATCCGAGCCCAGAAGCCTCAGGAAAAGCGCCCGGAACCCAAGCGCCAGGTAAAGATTGGCGACACTGTGGAACTGCTGAAGCTGGGAACCAAGGCCAGTGTTCTGGCCATCAACAAGGATGGTACCTATCAGCTCCAGGCGGGCATTCTGAAGGTCAATGCCAAGCCGGAGGAAGTCTATCTCCTGGAAAATGAAAACCCCTACAAGGTCAAGGGTGGCCGTCCTGCCCATTCCGGCCGGGAAATGAAACTCACCGCCATGTCCAATGAAGTGGATCTGCGTGGTATGGATACGGTGGAAGCCATCTGCGTTCTGGATAATTATCTGGACGCGGCCATGCGTGGAAATGTTGGTACGGTCCGTATCATCCACGGTAAGGGTACCGGCGCGCTCCGTGCGGCGGTTCAGCAGGCACTGAAGAAGAATAAATTTGTGAAGAAATTCCGTCTTGGTGTTTATGGTGAAGGTGAGGATGGTGTAACCATTGTTGAATTCTGATATTTAGATTATAAAATATTCCAAAACGGATACAAAAATGGCAAATTTATCCTCAAAACACAAAACAGGTTGACTTTTCTGACAGATTTGCTATCATATACAAAGGAGCGAATGCTGGTGTTTGCACAGCGTAAGGAGTGTTTGATATGATTAATAAAGAAATTGTTGTTCGTTGTGAATCTGGATTGCATAATAGACAGGCTACGTATTTCGTTCAAAAGGCAAATGAATTTGAATCCAATATTTGGCTTGAGGTTGGCAACCGCAGAATGAACGCCAAGAGCCTCCTGGGAATCATGTCAATGGGAATTGTTACGGGTGTAACCATTACTCTTTCCGCCAGTGGGGAGGATGCTGAAGCAGCCGTACGCGCGCTAGAAGACCTGCTACAGCATGATGTTTATTAATATGTGTTCTATTTTCCGCCTCAGTGCAGGTGTCAGCTTGCATTGGGGCGGTTTTTGGGGTAATCTATGATGCATCTTGATGCGCTTAAAAACAAAGCCTTGGCATTACCGATGGAACCTGGTGTTTATATCATGAAGGATAAGAATGGCGAGGTTATTTATGTTGGAAAAGCAAAAAAACTAAAGAACAGAGTTAGCCAATATTTTCAAGAAACAGCTTCCCATAATGCAAAAACAAGACAGATGGTCAGCAATATTGACCATTTTGATGTAATTATAGCTGCGTCTGAATTTGAGGCATTGGTGCTAGAATGTTCATTAATTAAGCGGTATATGCCGAAGTATAATATTTTGCTTAAGGACGGGAAAGGTTATCCATATCTTAGGCTTGATATGAAGGAATCATACCCTTCTATTATGGTGGTTAACAAACCATCCGATGACGGTGCCGAATATTACGGTCCTTTTGGGAGTCGAGGCGTTACAAGTAATTTATTAGAGACCATTAATCATGCACTAAAATTACCGAATTGCACCAAAAAATTCCCGAAGGACATTGGTAAAGGCAGACCGTGCCTTCGCTATCATCTCAACCAATGTGCCGGCTGGTGTCAAGCAAATCATTCTCAAGAGGAATATCGGCACTTGATTGATCAGGCACGCCATCTTTTGATCGGTAATTATAAGTGTATAGCAGATGAGATTCGCACACAGATGCTACAGGCCGCTGATCATCTGAATTTTGAACTTGCTGCAGCCTTAAAAGATAGGTTATCTGCAGTTGAAGCCTTGGGAAATCGCCAGCTTGTTGCCGCCGGACGGAATGCTGATGCTGATGTGATTGGTTATGCCGAATCGGCAACAAAGGCATGCTTTGCGGTGTTGCATTTTACAAACGGAAATCTGGTGGATAAGGATTATGAAATACTGCCGGTACCAGAGGATCCTGAGGTAGCTGTGTCTGCGCTTATGAAACAGTATTATTTAACACGCGGTTATGCACCAAAGGTCATTTTATTGCCGTTTAAAATAGATGACCAAGAACTATTTGAGCAGCTCTTGGAACAGCAATACGGAAAGTGTTCAAGGATATTAACGCCCCAAAGAGGCGAGAATGCCCAACTTGTTATGATGGCCAATAAGAACGCGACTGAGGAAGCAAATAGAGCAACACAGCGTGATGAGCGTTTAATTGCGACTGTTTCACTTCTAGGTAAGTTGCTTGCCATTGATACACCTAGGCGAATAGAGGCGTTCGACATTTCGAATACAGCAGGTTCTGACATAGTTGCCAGTATGGTAGTGTTTTTTGATGGTAAACCGTGTAAGCGTGATTACAAACGGTTTAAAATCGAAAACCTAACAGATCAAGACGACTATGCATCTATGCAGCAAGTTATTAGGCGACGTTTTCTGCATTATAAAGCTGGAGATAAAGGGTTCGATATTCTCCCGGATGTATTATTAGTTGATGGCGGTGTCAATCATGCCAGAACGGCTGTAGAGGCTCTTGAAGCATTGGAATTACAACTCCCTGTGTTTGGCATGGTTAAGGATGATCGACACCGTACAAGGGCACTGGTCACGCTATCCGGCGACGAGGTTCGGATTGATGCAAGCCAATCGGTATTTAGTCTGATTGGCAGGATTCAGGAGGAGACGCACAGATTTGCAATAACATACCACCGGAAGCTTCGTAGTAAGCGTCTTCAATATTCCGAATTGGATGAAATACCTGGGATTGGCTCGAGAAGAAAACAGGATCTTCTAAAACACTATAAATCGCTGTCGGCTATTAGCAGAGCGAGTGTAGATGAACTTGAGCGTATTTTGCCAAAGTCAGTTGCATTATCGGTATATAGGCATTTTCGTGTCAAGGAAGGGGAGGAGATGTAATGCGTGTTATTAGTGGAACTGCACGCGGGATAATATTAAAATCGCCTGCCGGTACTAGAACAAGGCCCACAGCAGATAGGGTTAAAGAGGCTTTGTTTAGCATTATTCAATTTGAACTCCCTGGTGCAGTTGTGCTGGATCTTTTTGCTGGTTCTGGACAGTTGGGAATCGAAGCCTTAAGCAGAGGCGCAAAAAACGCAGTTTTTGTGGATGAAAGTTCTGATGCCTGCAGATTGATCTGTGAGAATTTGGAATGCACTGGTTTTACCAATAATGCAGATGTTATCAAATATGACTATGAAAAATTTTTATCGACAACCAATAAAAAATTTGATATTATATTTCTTGATCCACCTTATGCAGAAGTTTTTTTACAAAATGCATTAAAAATGATAACAGAAATTGACATTTTGCAATATGGTGGTATAATAGTAACGGAACGTCCTCTGGGAAAGGATTTGCCTTCCGATTTTTATGGATACACGCGCTCGAGGGACTACAAGTACGGCAATACTTTGCTTACGATGTACCGCAAGGAGCGGGTTTAGGAGGCTGGCACATGAAAATTGCCATCTACCCCGGTAGCTTTGACCCGGTTACCAGTGGACATCTGAATATCATCCAGCGTGCTGCTAATATCTTTGACCGTTTAATCGTATGCGTGATGGTTAATGGATCAAAGCAGCCAATGTTCTCCAGAGACGAGCGGGTTGATTTAATTAAGCGTGTGGTTAAAGGCCTTGATAACGTTGAGGTTGATTCCTCTAATGAGCTTCTTGCTGAGTACGCAAGGCGTAAGGGGAGTTGTGTGGTTGTTAAAGGATTGCGTGCGGGATCAGATTTTGAAAATGAATTTCAGATGGCCCTTATTAACCATAAAATCAATCCATCTCTTGATACGATGTTCCTAACGGCAGAGCACCAGTATATGTATCTAAGTTCCAGCACGGTAAAAGAATTAGGCTGCTATAATGTTGATCTGTCTGATTTTTTACCACAAGAAATTATTCCGGATTTTAAGCAGCGAATTGCTACTATAAACCAAGGGGGAAATAGATAATGAACGAACAAAATATTGAAGATATCATTTCTGCACTGTATGATATGGTCCAGGATGCAAGGGCGTTGCCTCTTGGAGCGGACAAGTGTATTTTGGAACGGGATAAGGTTCTGGATATGCTTGACGAGATTATTGCGCAGTTACCTGTCGAACTGAAGCAGGCACGCACCATTGTTGAGTCTCGAAATGAATTAATTGGCCAGGCTCGCCGTGAAGCAGAAGGTTTGATTCGCCAGGCACAGGAGAAAGCAGATCAGATGGTTGCTGAGGAGACAATCTATCAGGAGGCTAAGCGTCAGTGTCAAGAGATGGTTCTACAGACCCAGACGCGCATGGCTGAGCTGAGAAAGGCTAGCAACGATTATATGGATGATGCTCTGCGCCGTACAGAGGAGGCGATCGCTATTTCTCTTGAGGATGTTCGCGATACCCGTACGAAGTTTAAGGCTTTGGTCGAGAATCAGGAAAAGAAGGCAAATGCTGCAGTTCAGGAATCTGAAGAGTAATATACAGAAACAGCTCAAATTTCTATTTGAGCTGTTTTTTGGATTAAAATGGAGGTATATATGAATTATTTGGAAAATTATGCTTTCTGGTGCAATGCCTCACTTCCGGACGAGGTTCTTACAGAACTTTATGGAATTAAGGATAATAGTGATGAATTGAAGAGTCGTTTTGGGAGCGAGTTGCAATTCGGTACCGCAGGCATGCGCGGCATTATGGGTTTAGGCAGTAACCGCCTAAACCGCTACACTGTACGTAGAGCGGCACAAGGGATGGCTATGTGGCTTGCTTCAACTGATCTCCCCAGAAAGGCTGCTATTGGCTTTGATTCCCGCCATAATTCTCAGCTATTTGCTGAGGTTTGCGCAGTTGCTTTTGCTGAAGCTGGTATACAGACGTACCTTTTTGATCGCCTTGCCCCCACACCTATGCTTTCGTATGCTGTCAGAGAATTGGGGTGTGGCTGTGGTATCGTTATATCTGCCAGTCATAATGCTGGTGCATATAATGGTGTAAAGTGTTATGGTCCGGATGGCTGCCAGATGACGGATGCACCTGCTGCAATTGTTACGGAGAATATTCGGAAAATCCCCTATTTTGTTCCGGAGCAAAAGTCTTTTGCAGAGTTCATAAACGAAGGTCTTATATCCTACATTAATCAAAGCTTGTGGCAAACATACTATGAGGCGGTTCTGCGGGAAGCCATTAACCCGAGCGTAGCCAGAAGAGTTGGTTTAGACGTGGTGTATACACCCTTGTGTGGCACTGGTAATGAGCCTGTTCGTGAGATTCTCAAGAATCTTGGCGTAAATGTTACAGTGGTTCCATGCCAAGAGCATCCAGATGGTGATTTTAAAACCTGTGAATATCCAAATCCGGAAACGGATGCAGCGTTGAATGAAAGTTATAAGATAGCAAAGACTGTTCCTTGTGATGTAATATTGGGAACAGACCCTGATTGCGACCGTGTGGCAATAGCGGTACCATCTGAAGATGGTTTTGTAAAGTTGTCAGGAAATGAGCTGGGCTGTCTGTTAATGGAATATGTACTAAGCGCACGCTCACAACTGGGCAACATCCCCAAGGATGCGTTGGTTGTTCGCAGTATTGTTTCCTCCCCGATGGCTGACCGGATTGCGGAAAATTATGGCGTTGAAATGAGAGCTGTGCTGACAGGTTTCAAATACATTGGCGGTGAGATCCTAGCACTGGAGGAGTGTGGTGAGGCTGATAGATTTATGTTTGGCTTTGAGGAGAGCTGTGGCTATCTAAAGGGCACCTATGCCCGCGATAAAGATGCCGTAGTTGCATCTATGCTTGTGTGTGAACTAGCTGCGGTGTTAAAAATGCAAGGCATAACAATCCTTGATGCGTTGGATCAGATGTATGCTAAATACGGATACTATCTGGCGTATGTTCAGAGTGTTGAGTTGACCGGTGCCGATGCAATGGAAAAGGCAGCGAAAATGATGTCTGACCTTCGGGAATTGGCTCCACAGGAGATTGGCGGCGCTACGGTTACTACTGTGCGTGATTACGGTTCCGGAATATCAAAGAATATTCTGACCGGTATGTGCAGCGAGATTAATCTTCCAAGATCCAATGTTTTGGAGCTTCTTCTTGGTGAAAAGGGTGGTGTGATTGTCCGTCCATCTGGAACTGAGCCGAAGGTTAAGTTTTACTTTACTGCCGTCGCAGATACGAAAGCTGAAGCGCAGAGCTTGCTGGATCGCATGATTAAACACATGACAAATTAAAATATATATAAATTACTTCGGACCAATTCTCTGGTCCGAAGTAATTTTTTGGACTTGTCCGAATAGTATTGATAACAGGGGAGGGGGATAAAGTGAAGATAAAAAGTGATATTAAATATACTGGTGCTATTATATCAGTCTGCCTGGGTGTAATACTGTCTGCTGTTGTTACTGGAATGCTTTGTTTGGTATTGGCAATACTCATTTCTGGGGAGTACATAAACATCGATTCTGTAACAGTAATTGCAATTATAATTCAGGGTATTGCAACGTTTGTTGGCGCCTTACTCGCACGAAGCATAACCACGTTGAGGAAAGCGATAATATCTGGCATCTGCTCATTGTTATATATATTGCTTTTAGTATGTATTTCAATGCTGTTCTTTGATGGGCTAGGCCCTGGGGTGTGGGGTGGTTTAGTTGGAAGTCTTGTCGGTTGTGTGCTGGCCATTATAACAAACACAAAACAAAAAAGGCAACGTCGTCCTAAGCGGAAACGCAACCGTTCTCGTTAAGTTGTACAAATTTCACGATTAGGTAAATATTATTTACCTAATCGTGAAATTATGCAAGAAAACTTTCAATTCAATATCTAGTGCCCAACATGAGAGTTGTGCGCTACATGTTGAAGATTCGTTATTGGCTGGGCAGAGTGGTTAAATTGGTTTACATAACTGCGTTAACATAAAAATGGTCATAATTCACAAAAAACGTATTTTTATCCTATTTTACTTGCATTTAGGTTGGTTTTGATGTATAGTATTTGAGCAATATAATTATTTGTGGATTTACGCACATCTTATTATGTATATGCTTATTTCAAAACAACCTGCGCTATGTGGGGGTAGTTAATGGATTCGTCTAATTCGCACATTATATTGCATCCTAGTTTTGATTTTCGCAAACTTTATATAATGACCGTGTGGCTTTCCGGACTTTTAGCAGGTATATTTTTTTCTGTTCAAAATAAGGATCTGGTATTACCTATGATGTACACATCATTTACCGGAACCTCACTCCTAAATTTACTAATTGCAGTTACTTTTCCTTTTGTTGTATCGGGCCTAATTCTTTACTTTACAACATCTTGGTTTTTGTTACCGATCATTTTTTTCAAAGCGTTCTTATTTTCCTATTGTTCCTGCTTTATCTCTATTGCTTTCGTTGATGCAGGATGGCTGTTAAGATGGCTTTTTCTCTTCTCGAGCTCATTTAATGTTTTCTTTTTGCTTTGGTTTTGGTTTATCACTATAGCATGTGATAAATCACATATTGCTATTCTCACTTTCATTTTTACATCAATCGCAATCATTATTGCGGTAATTGATTATTTGATTGTATTACCATTTACTGCATTGCTTTTAAATTAATAGGAAGGAAAGGTTTACGTATTCATGTTGGATTTGATTCAAGCCTATGAAAATTATCTTTCAAAGGTAAAACAAGCTTCAGTGAATACAATCTCATCTTACATGCGAGATATTCGCCAGTTTTCGCAATGGCTGTATCAAACAGAAGGTGTAGATGTAATTGATGCTTCACAACTGAATATTAGTAATTTTCTATCCCATTTGGAACAAGAAGGAAGAACATGTTCCACTGTGTCCAGATGCCTGGCTAGCCTAAAGAACTTCTATGCCTACGTAGTTTCCTCAGGTTTTCTGGAGAAAACGCCGGTTACAGATATTCGCATCAATAGGGGAGAGAAAAAACTTCCCCAGATTCTCACAGGTCGTGAGATCGAGTTACTGTTAGCCCAACCTGTCTGCATTGATGCTAAGGGTTATCGGGATAAGGCTATGCTCGAAGTTATGTATGCTACCGGGATTCGCGTTAGTGAATTGATTGAACTGGATATTGATGATGTTAATCTTGAACAGGGGATTGTCAAGTGCAATAGCTCAAAAAAATCAAGAGTTATCCCCCTGTATCCTACTGCACTTAAAGCCTTGGGAAATTATATACGCGATGTTCGTGATAGTTTGATAGCATCTCCCGATGAGCGGGCGTTATTTGTTAATATTAGCGGAATACGTATGAGTCGACAGGGATTCTGGAAAATATTAAAGCATTATCAGACTAGTGCACATATTGATAAGGAAATCACACCGCATACGCTTCGCCATAGCTTTGCTGTTCATTTGTTGGAAAACGGCGCAGACCTGGGCTCTTTACAGGAGCTGATGGGGCACAGCGACATTTCTTCTACGCAAATGTACACACAGCTTATTAATCAAAGACTAAGATCTGTCTACGAAAAATGCCATCCTAAAGCATAAAACGGTCTATCGCCCTGTTAAGAACGATAGACCGTTTTTGTTATGTATGGAGAGGGGAGGGCTGTTATAAACCAGTCATGGCATCAAGAACACTAACCTCTATATCCTGTATGTTTCGGTTCATAGAGAGTCCCTTGTGGATATCAACATCTGTGAAGCAACCGTTATGCGCGCAAATTATTCTGTTAGTCTTCCCGGAGAGAAGCGCTTCGACAGCCAAATAGCCCATTTTAGTAGCGTTTACACGGTCCCGACCGGTAGGGGATCCGCCCCGTTGAATGTGCCCAAGGACCGTAACGCGTGGATCTAGATCAATGCTGGACTTGATCTGATCCGCAATATCAGATGCAGAACCGGCACCTTCTGCAACAACGATCATATAGTGAGTGAAGCCGTTTAAACGAGCTTTCCTTATTTTTTCAATTACGTCGTATTCAAAATTAAATTTCTTTTCAGGAACAAGAACGGCAGTCGCTCCTACAGCCAAACCAACATACATAGCTAAGTATCCAGCATTTCTGCCCATGACTTCAACAACAGAGCAACGTTCGTGGGATTGCATCGTGTCGCGCAGTTTATCAATACATTCGATAGCGGTGTTTGCTGCAGTATCGAAACCAATCGAATAGTTCGTACAGCAAATATCGTTGTCAATCGTTGCCGGGATACAAACCACATTAATACCGTATTGGGACAAAGAAGCTGCACCACGGAATGTTCCGTCTCCACCAATGGCGACAATACCATCCAATCCAAGAAATCTGCATGTAGATGCAGCTTTCTTCTGACCGTCTTCAGTCATAAATACGTTGCTACGAGCAGTATACAGGATCGTCCCGCCACGATTAATAATATGACTGACATTCTTTTCGTCCAGACGAATAACATCACCAGAAATTAGGCCATTATAGCCACGTCGAATACCATAGCACTCAACATTGTGATATAGGGCAGTGCGCACGACAGCGCGAACACAGGGATTCATGCCGGGGGCATCGCCGCCACTTGTCAAAACTCCAATTCGTTTAACACTCATCTCAACAAAGCTCCTAAGCATTTATTTTTCTGCAGATTTATTTTAAACGCTCGATAACAAAATGTAAAGATTAAATATATATTTATTACTGATAAATATAAAAGGGGAGTTATTCCTTTGTTTTGTTTGCGTTAAACAAAACCCCCCTTCAACGCAACAAAATAAAATTTTTGTTGCGTTGAAGGTCGGTTTATGTTATAATACAGTTATCTATACAAGTTGGAGGCAAAACAATGAAGCGTTATACCGATTGTCCCCAAATCCTAAGAGATTTTCTTACATATCACGAAAATATAAAAGGACAGTCTCCCAAAACGATTTCAGAATATTATCTTGACTTGAGAATGTTTCTGCGTTTCATTAAACTAATGCGGAACGATATGTCTGTGCGTTCAAATCTTGATACCATTGAAATTCACGATATAGATATTGATTTTATTAGAATGATCTCTACGTCAGACGTATTTGATTTCTTGTCATATCTTGCAAACGACCGCACAGCGAATCCGGACGCCCGTATTCCTGATTATGGTATCTCACCTTCTTCCAGAGCAAGAAAGCTCTCTGCAATTAAATCCTTCTATAAATACCTTACTGTACGGACCAAGCAACTTACAGAGAATCCGGTTGCTGATTTGGAGTACCCAAAATTAAGAAAAAGTCTTCCCAGATACTTGACACTTGAGCAATCTGCATCGTTGCTAAGAGCTGTTACTGGACCAAACGAGAAACGCGATTATGCAATCCTTATGCTCTTCTTAAACTGTGGGATCCGGCGCAGTGAATTGGTTGGATTAAATTTGTCTGATGTCTATGATGATAGGATCCGTGTCGTTGGTAAGGGCAACAAGGAAAGGTTTGTTTACTTTGGCTCTGTATGTCGCAGAGCGATTGATGACTATTTGCCCGAACGCAACAAAAAAGTATTGTCTGATAACCGTGCACTATTTGGTTCTCGTGATAATAATCGAATCAGTGTAACTGCTGTGCATCGATTAGTAAAAAAGCATTTATTAGCAGCTGGATTGGATGCTACGAATTTCTCTGTGCATAAACTACGTCATACCGCAGCGACAATGATGTTGTCCGGTGGTGTTGATGTGAAGACAGTCCAAGAAGTTTTAGGTCATGAAAACCTAAACACAACCCAAATATATACACACATTGAAAGCACAGAGTTAAAGATTGCGGCAGAGGCAAACCCATTATCTAAAATCGATATACGAGGCGGAGAGGACGAATAGTCCTCTCCCCTTTTTATAGAACAAATTCAATTGCCTCTCGGAGGTTTCTTACCTGATATACCCGTATATCATTTGGGATTTCTAACTTTTCAGTTGATAATCTCGGTATTAAACACTGTTTAAACCCTAATCTTGCAACTTCTGCAATGCGTTGATTCATGTGTGATATAGCTCGTATCTCCCCTGTTAGTCCGATTTCCCCAATTGCAACAAGATCGCTGGGTATCGGTTGATCACGATATGATGACGCAACAGCCAGTGCAATAGATAAATCAGCACCAGGCTCATCCAGACGAAGTCCACCAATCACGTTGATATATGCATCAAACGTACTTAGTTTCATACCAGCGCGTTTTTCTGTAACGGCTAACAAGAGCGCCGCTCTGTTATAATCGAAGCCATCTGCTGTCCTTTTAGGAACATTATATGATGTTTTAGTTACCAGTGCCTGAACCTCTGCTAGCACAGGGCGGGTTCCTTCCATGACACATGTTACACAGGTTCCTGAGGCCCCTTCGGGACGCCCCTCAAGCAAAATTTGCGATGGATTTGGTACTCCGACTAGTCCGGAATCGCCCATTTCAAAAACACCAATCTCGTTTGTTGAACCAAAACGGTTCTTTGCAGCACGTAACAAACGATACTGGGAATTGGTATCACCCTCAAAATACAGCACACAATCAACCATGTGTTCAAGTACTTTTGGGCCTGCAAGGGCCCCATCTTTATTGATATGTCCAACGATGAACACAGTAATGCCTTGGACCTTTGATAACTGCAACAAGGACATGGTACACTCTCTAACTTGGGAAATACTACCCGGTGTCGATTCGTTGGTATCATTATAAAGAGTCTGGATTGAATCAACAATCAAAACATCCGGCAAGAGAACTGTCGTTGTATTAAGAATGTCAGAAAGACTGGTCTCAGATAGAACGAACAGATTGTCGGGCATAACGCCAATACGCTGTGCCCTAAGTTTAAGCTGACGTTCACTTTCCTCACCGGAGACATATAGGACCTTTTTATCAGGACATAATCCATTGCATATTTGCAGGAGCAATGTAGATTTACCAATTCCAGGCGCGCCACCAACCAAGACCAACGAACCGGAAACAGCACCACCACCTAGAACGCGATCCAATTCGCCTATCCCGGTGGTAAAACGAATTGCATCATCTTCGTTAATGGCCCGTAATTGCTGGGCTTCTTTCCTGTTCCCTATCGTTGACGCGTTCGACATACCAATGGGGTTAACTTTCTGGATATGCTCTTGGATTGTGTTCCACTCTCCGCAGGCAGGACATCTTCCCTGCCACTTTGGCGTTTCGTTTCCACATGACGTACAGAAAAAAACAGTCTTTGACTTCGCCATTCCAGACAGTCTCCTATCTATATTTATATTTAGATTATAACAATTTTACCTCATTCGGTCAAGATACGCTCTTACACTCTTGTAAATGTTGTGACATTGTAACAGCAATAATGCAGCAAAGCCTTTTTTGGTATTCCGGACTACGGAGCAATGCCTCTTCTAAAGGATTTGATATAAAGCCGCATTCGACCAAAATTCCCGGACAGTTAATATTTTGCATAATGTAGACACCGTCAGCCTGCTTAATTTGACGATTGCCTGGCGGCATTAAATTGTTATTTAAGGCATTTTGAACCTTCTTAGCAACATCTCTACTGGGATTATTTTTTGCATAAAAAACCTGTGCCCCACGGTATTTGCTGTCTGGAAAATGATTTTGATGTATGCTGATTAGTGTTGCATTTTGAATGCTATTAATAAATTTAACTCTGTTTTTGAGATCAGATACTTTTTTTGCGGCAATACTCCCCCCTTCTGTATATACGGAAATATCATCTCTGCGAATCATCTCTGTATGGATTCCGAGAAGGTGCATGACATCATCCAAGCAAAGCGCTATCTCAAGATTTAACTTGCTTTCCAAAACACCTGTACAGGATGTTGCCCCGCCATCAACACCACCATGTCCAGCATCAATAATAATACAGTTACTGTGGTTTGCAGGAGTTGATTCTATAAACGCTGTAACTGTTCGACTTCCGACTACAGCAATTAACAGAAAAGCTGCCAGAATAATGGAATAACTAAGAACCAGTGCACCAACATATGCCTGTCTTTTCATGCAAACCACCTCGGGAGATTATATGTGAACGGTGCTAAATGAATGAACAAATAACCACATTGTGTCATAGTATGACCAGGAACGACAGTTCCAAACAAATTTATTAGGAGGGTTACCTTTGGAACACAATAAGGTTGAGCAAAGACACAGGGAAGGTCGTTTGCCGGCAAAGGCACCGTTGGCCAATCCGTATGTCCCCTTCCAACTGGAAGATCCTGCAAAATACGAGTCGAGAAAGGCATTGGTTCGCGGTACTCTGTTCCCTGGTCTGGATTTGCCCTTTATGGGAATGATTAACAAAAATGAGCTGCCGGTAACACCGTTAACTGAATTACAGACGATGGCTTTTGTGATTCAGGAATTGGCACTATATCTGGATACCCATAGGAATGACCATGAGGCACTGGAACTATACCGCAGTTATCAAAAAATGTACGAAGAAGGAAAGGCTGCTTATGAAAAAATGTGTGGTCCACTAAATCATCTCTCTGTAGGCGAAGGTGAATACCGGTGGTTGGATGATCCGTGGCCCTGGGAATATGCCAAGAATCGGGAGGTTTGATTTATGTTTATTTATGATAAGAAATTACAGTATCCTGTTAAGATCGACCGTCCGAATCCACGTCTTGCATCAGTGATTATATCTCAATATGGCGGTCCGGATGGCGAACTGGGAGCATCTCTGCGTTATCTTTCGCAGCGTTATTCTATGCCGTTTGACGAGTTGAAGGGTTTGTTAACAGACATTGGTACCGAAGAATTAGGCCATCTCGAAATGGTGGGCGCAATCGTCCATCAACTTACCCGGAACCTAAAAGATTCCCAGATACAAGATTCTGCCTTTGCACCATATTTTGTTGATCACACTGCCGGGGTCTATCCTACTTTTGCATCAGGTACACCGTGGACGGCTGCCACAATTGCTGTTAAAGGGGATCCTGTTGCAGATCTTACAGAGGATCTTGCGGCAGAACAAAAGGCGCGCGTAACTTATGATAACATTCTCCGTCTGAGCGACGATCCGGATGTCAACAATGTTATAAAATTCCTTCGTGAGCGAGAAGTTGTTCATTTCCAGCGATTTGGAGAGGCTCTTCAACTACTGCGCGAGAAATTAAATCAAAAGAATGTATATTATATGAATCCGGCATTTGATATGTAATAGTCTGGCGGGCGCAAAAGCGCCTGCCTTTTTGTAAATATGCTGTGAATGGACTCAATCTTGTTTTAAATTTTGTCCGTTTTTATACAATAAAAATATAAGGTTATAATTTTGGAGGTTCCCCTAATGAACATATTTAATGTTCTTGAGATTATTGGTGGCTTATGTCTACTCTTGTTCGGGATGAAACTAATGGGGGATGCACTAAAACACTGTGCAGGCAACCGTTTACATACCCTTCTTAAAAGACTGACAATGAATCGAATTGCAGGCTTTTTGAGCGGGCTGAGCGTTACGGCAATAATACAAAGCTCATCGGCAACAACAGTTATGCTTGTAGGTTTTGTGGATGCCGGACTAATGACTTTATCCCAAGCAATGAGTGTAATAATGGGTGCAAATGTTGGGACTACAGTTACCGCATGGATTCTAAGTCTTGGGGCAATTGATAGTAATAACCCGTTTGTACTGCTCTTGAAGCCTGTGAATTTTGCACCAATCCTTTCATTGATTGGCATTATCTATTGTATGTTTTTCAAAAATGAAAAGAAAACCAATACCGGTATGGTTCTCGTAGGATTTTCAATTTTGATATATGGTATGGAAATCATGTCAAGAGCAGTTGTGGGATTAAAGGATATACCCACATTTCAAGAACTGTTTCTGTTGTTTAGCAATCCTGTATTAGGAATACTTATGGGCGCAATTTTAACAGGAATAATACAGTCCAGCTCAGCATCTGTTGGAATTTTACAAGCATTGTCTGCCACTGGGAGGGTAACTATTGGTACGGCAATTCCGATTATTATGGGACAAAATATTGGAACATGTGTTACTGCATTGATTTCTTCTGCGGGCACTAGTGTAAATGCAAGACGAGCATCCGTTGTCCATCTGGTATTCAATATTGCGGGAACGGTAATTTGTCTTCTACTGTTCATTCTAGCAGACCGGTGCCTCTCCCTCTCTATTTTAAATAATCCTGCAAACCAGTTTAATATCGCAATTTGTCATAGTATGTTTAATGTTATTAGCACCTTAATTCTGTTCCCTTATGGCAACCTGTTAGAAAAAACCGCAATCCGCCTGGTTCCCGAGGACTGATGATACAAGATTATTACGGATTGTGATATACATATTTTGAATACTCCCTTGTAAACAAACAATAAAATAACTCCCCTAGGGGAGTCATTTTACATATTCCTATTTGTTAATTCTCTTGCCAGTGAAACAATTAGGTCTTTGTCCCTAAAACATTCCAATGAGGCTATTGCAGCATCTGTATGATTCTCAATTAGTTCATTACATTTTTCAATACCGTAGAGGCGAACAAAGGTATTCTTCTCCGCGTCAACACCAACTGCTTTGCCAAGAACCTTAGCATCACCGATCACATCGAGGACATCATCTCGGATTTGAAATGCAAGCCCTAAGTGCTCTGCAAATCCAGCAGCAGCGCATAACTGCTCTTTGCTTCCATTACCGGCAAGAACGCCAAGCTGGCAAGCTGCTTTGATAAGTGCCCCCGTTTTTCTGCTTTGTATATCTAAAACCTCTTGCTCTGTACAGAGGCGATCCTCACTCTGGATGTCAAGCACCTGTCCGCCAACCATCCCTAATTCACCGGAACACGCTGAAAGCGTCTCAACAGCACGAATACAAACACTGGCATCCATTGGTCCCTTAACAAGAAAAGCAAAGGCAGAAGTCAGCAGTGCATCACCAGCCAAAATTGCTACCGCTTCACCATATACTTTGTGGTTTGTAGGCATGCCACGCCGATAATCATCATTATCCATAGACGGTAGATCGTCATGAATCAAACTATATGTATGTATCATTTCGACAGCAGCCGCAAAGGATGCAGCGTGCTTCCAATCACCGCTGCACATGCGACAAAATTCAAAAACCAAAATTGGACGGATACGCTTTCCGCCCGCCAACAGGCTATAACGCATCGCGTCAAACAGTGTCCTTTGAGGCTCAGACCCATATAGAAAACATTCCTGGTCCAGATAGTTTTCTATAAATTCTCGATAATCGGAAAGTGTTGTGTCAAGACTTGGATTCATCAGAAAATTCCACCTCCACAGGCTCGCCATGCTCGTCAGGCATGATTTTCTTGATTTGAAGTTCGGCTTCGTCCAGCAACTTCTCGCAACGCGCAACTAACTCTGTGCCCTCCTGGAATAGATTTAGTGACTCATCCAAGGTTATATCTCCCTGTTCCATGGCGCGGACAATTTGTTCCAGACGTTGCATGCTCTCCTCAAAGGTTATCTTTTCGTTATTCATACCTTGCCCTCCCCTTTTGGGTAACTGTTGCAGTCATATTTCCGTCACTGACGGTTATGTGGATTGTGTCGCCAGTTTCTACCTGCTGTATTGATCGAACGACTCCAACACATGGCGATTGCACAATTGCATAGCCCCTTGTAAGAACTTTTAACGGACTCATCGCATCTAATTTTGCTGTTAATGAAATGAAAGATTGCTTTATTCTACTAAGATATTGACGTTGTGCCCACACAATAGAAGCACCGGTATTTAACATCCGTTCTCGGCGAAGGCTAACTTGTTGCATTGGGCATTGCAATACTGGACTTGCAGATAAAATGTTCAGATGCCGTTTTGCGGTCCTTAGATTACGTTCCGCCGATGATGTGATTTGTGTTAACATTGCATCCAGCGACTGACGTAGGGTGTCTTGATCCGGAACGACCAGCTCTGCTGCATTTGATGGTGTTGCTGCCCGTAAATCTGCCACATAGTCTGAAATCGTAACATCCGGCTCATGACCGACAGCAGAAATAATTGGTATCTCTGATTGGTAAATGGCGTGAGCAACGAACTCATCATTAAAAGCCCATAAATCCTCAATGGATCCACCACCACGGCCAACAATCAGAACGTCCGCCAGATTGTGATGGTTTGCATACTGTATGGCGGACACAATCTCACCGGGTGCCTCTGTGCCTTGGACGCGAACAGGAAACAATAGCACCTTTGTTAAGGGGTATCTATTTCTTAATATTCGCAGCATATCGTGGATTGCTGCTCCAGCAGAACTTGTAATTATACCTATCCTCTTAGGGAATCGGGGAAGCTGTTTTTTGTGGTCTGCATCGAAGATGCCCTGGGATGCTAATTTTAATTTAAGTTGTTCAAATGCTGCATGCAGATCCCCTATTCCATCTACTAACATTGTTGTACAATATAGTTGATAGGTGCCGTCTCTCGGATATACAGCAATTCTACCCATTGCCAGAATGTTCATGCCATTCTCAGGGTGGAAGCGCAGACGTATTGCGCTGTTTTTGAACATTACACATTTTAGTGCCGCATTCTCATCCTTGAGTGTAAAATAATGATGACCGGATGGATAGACCTTGTAATTACTGATCTCACCTTTGACTGCAACACTAGCAAGAAGGCCGTCCGAACCGATTAGTTTTTGAATATAATCATTTAACTGAGATACAGAAAATGCTGGTTGTGGCACACTATCCCCCCTGTCCACGAAAGGCTAGAATTGCTACACCCATTGCGTTATCCGTTGCATACTGTGGGTGTGAAAATATAGGTTCTAATGGTGCAAGCACTTCACGCAGCATAGAATTTGATGCTACCCCTCCGGAGAGAACTACTGGTACTCCAGGGTATACACTCATAGCGTTCATTGTTGCTTGCAGAACAGCAAAGGAAACACAGCGAAGAGCATAGGCTGCTGTTTCAGATGGATCTGCGTTCTTTTCATAATACTGCTGTATCTTATTTTGCACACCGGAAAGAGAAAATTCCATTGCTGGGCATTTTACAGCAAAATATTCTGTATTATTTGCAGACTTACTAAGCGCATCGATCTGCTTTCCGGCAGGAAACTGAACATGGAGGAGCTGACCGGTGCGGTCAATCAGTTGCCCTGCGGATATATCCGTTGTGCCTCCAATCCGATTACATGACACACTGGTTCCTTCCGGCTCTACATATAGCAGTTCCGTAGTACCCCCGGACAAATGCCACGCAAGATGCGGCTGTTCCAACAAGTCCAATTTGTTAACACTCCAAAGGGCCGCAGCAATATGGCCCTGTTGGTGAGAACACTGAATGAGAGGAACATGAAGCATATCGGCTAACAACTTTGCGTGAGAGTAACCAACAGAAAAACACGGCATATAACTGCCTTGCACCGCTCGCGGGCGTGTGCTGACACCAACTGCTGTAATCTGAGATGTATCAATATGGGAAAATAGCCTGCCAGATAGCTCTGGCAGGCTTTGAGTGTGATGAAAAACAGCATCGCTTTGACGAAGCCCCAGCTCGCCAGCCTTGACAGGGAGAAGCCTGGAATGGTTTACTCCCTCAACACCATCAAAATAAGCAATAGAGGTGGTGTAGTTGCTTGTATCAAAACCGATTACACTCATTTATCTACCCCTACTGTGCAGAAATGCTTCTGACGAAAGCACCGAGAATTCCATTTACAAATGCGCTAGTATCTTCACCATCATATAGCTTAATAATGCGCACAGCCTCAGAAATCGCAACTCCGGTTGGAACATCCTCTACATACAAAATCTCAAAAATGGCAAGCTGCATGACTGCACGTGCTAATTTTGAAATGCGGGATACGTCCCAGCCAATAGAGTATTTTTGAATATGATTATTGAGTTCTTCGGCCCTGTTTGCAACACCCACAACCACGTTGTCAATATACGCCATCTGTGCCCGATTTGGGCGCTCTGCATATACCTGATTCTCGTCGGATAATGCGCTATAGTAGTCCTTATTCAGCCGGGTAGAAAGCAAAACCTGTGGTTCGTCGCCGGTGAACTCACGACCATAAATTAAATGTACTGCCAGTTCTCTGGCATTAGCCCTAGTCATAAGTTCTCCTTACTGACGGATAATGCCGCAAACATTTACATTAACAGCAGCAACCGTAACTCCTGCTGTGGATTCCAGGGCAGCTGTAACCGCGTCCTGAACAGCCTTAGCCACTACAACTACACTTTGACCATAGCCAATGTTAACATTACAGTCAACAGTCAGTGCTTCATCCTGACCAATGGAGATCTTCATACCTTTACCCCAGGCCTTCTTGCCGATCATATCAGCAATATCCGCACCCGGTTTTACACTTAGTCCGACAATCCCTTCTACCTCAGTAACTGCATTGGCAACGATTGTTGCGATTACATCCTCAGAGATCATCACACAGCCGTTTTCCTGCTGCTGTGTGATATACTGCTTATTCTCTGCCATGATAACTCCTCCTTAAATAGTCGCTGCACACTGCGACATTCTTTTGTTTATTGTATCACATATCCAGAAAAATACAACAGTTTTCTATCTGCAAATTAAAAACACCCAGAGGTATGTCCTCTGGGTGTTATCTTATTGCACCTCAACAACGCGAATGTCTTCCATGCCATATTCAGATTGTGTCATTACAATATCTGCAATTACTGCAACATCATCCTGTAAAAGACCGCCCTCCGGAGATGCCACAGCAACAGAAACACCCTCATCACTAATGTATGCTACACAATCTTTATACCCTTTGGCTATAACCAAGCTCTCGATTTGTGCTTCACATAAAGCAATCTGTACAATTTGCTCCAATTTATCGTTTGATTGCGCTACTTCCGCTTCCTCGCTGTATGCCATCGCCTCTTGCAAAAGGCCAACAGCGCTATCCCTTGCCTCCTGTCTCGAGAGGCGAACAGCAGCAAAATAATCGGTAATTGTTGTATCTACATCTTGGGTGTCAATGTTGAGCGTGTTGCCATCATTCATGACCAGCATATCTGCAGACATAATCTTATCCCCGTCCAATGTATCGGTCAAACTGGCGGCCTGATCCTCAGTGTAAAGCCAATTTACATAGATGCCTGCACATACAGTTACCAGAACGGCAGCTGCAACCAAATTCTTCTTCCATGTTTTCATGATAATCCTCCATTCACTTCATTTTAAGCACTGAAATACGGTTGGTGCCGAGGCCTGTAACTCTTGCAACCGCTTCAACAATCTCCAATCTGACACTGGAGTCGTCTGCACCATGACAGACTACAATTGCTCCCTGATATCTCGCTGGTATCACCTGCCTTATTAAGCCGTTCTCGCACCGATCTGCATCCGTAATAATTACTGTGCTTAGCCTGCTATTGTCAGAATCACCGTTATTGGCAATATCGTTATCGGTCTGAAACAGGATTTCCTCCCCAGCAGCAACTGTTAAAACTACCTGCACCTCCCCTGCCCCGGCAACATTGCTTAATACAGCAGACAATCTATCCTCCAGTGATTCTTTGGCCATGGTAACTTCTTTTTGGGTTTGTTCTTTGTTGATACTTTTTCCGGTGTCAGCAGGCAGGGTCATCAATATAAATCCTATAGCAAAAATTAGAATAACATACCGATATTTTTTTAAAAACGCCACTATTTTTTTTGCCCTCTGGCTTAGCTCCATACTTGATTCTCCTTTTGAATCCCCAGATCATTCTCAATGATCTGCTCTAACCGTAACTTTGCATAGGGCGAAGCAGAACCGTAAATTGTTACTGCTCTGGGAGCAAATGGTTCACATTCATTCAACACTATTTCAGCTTTTATAGACAAACCCAATACTGACGCTTTGTCCAAAATATATGCTTCTGTTTCTTGTGTTATGATAGATATAATTTCATTTGATGCATACTCATTCCCCTGAGCCGCAATCCTATCAGCATCTGTCTGCATAGATGAAAAATAGGATGTAACATCCTGTAGCCTTATGTAAGTCCACGGTGCTATTACTGTTATAGACAAAAAAACACCTGCTAATAATTTTATAACAGCACTTTGGAGCTTATTTTTTCCTGAGATACGCATAGCTAGGGCACAAATGATACTTGCCGATATAACAGACAACAGGTACTGTTTGATATACTCCATCAAGACACTCCCTTCATAAAGCATACAGTACCGATTAAAAGCAACAAACAAACTGTTCCTGTCATTGCCAGTAAAAACCCCATTACCTCACTAAAGTTCTTAATAAGTTCCACTGTCCCCTTTGAGCCAAAAACGCCGCACACAGAAGCTGTGATTTTTAAAAAAATATATTGTAAACTAATTTGCAGGAACGGTCCGATCCAAGCAGCCAGTATTGCAAGTGAGCCATAAATGCCTGCTGCATTTTTCATCAAGCTGGCACTAACAAGAATCGTTTCGGATGCATCAGATATGATGTTACCCACAACAGGGACAACTCCACTAATTGCAAGTTTTGTTGCTTTCATTGCGGCTGCATCTGTGGTGCCGCTAATTACTTTTGTTACAGCCATATAACTGGTAAATGCATACAGAAGAATTTTTAATGTCCATGTCATTAGCCACTTAACAAAACTGCACATATTTTTTAGTGCATCTTCACCAATGGCGTTGCATGCAATGCACAATGTAATGTAAATATAAAGCATGGGTACAACTAACTTTGTAATTGCCGTGCTTAAGATTGTGTTAAAGATAACAGTACCGGTGTATATTGCTGTTGCACCAGTTACGCCTCCTTCGGCCGCCATAGCACCGGTCATAACCGGTAGAAGAAGTTTACCGTATTCACTTAGTTCTACAACAGTATTTACACCAAACTGCACCAATGTATTTGATGGACCAATTAGGATTAATCCAATTGCTATTGTTCCAACCAGTTCAACCGGAGTCCTCGAAATCCCAGAAAAAGTACATAGAAGTGAAATGAGCAGAACAACTGCAATTACAGATAGACAGCAACCGGCGGCCTCCGCAATTTCCGGACGTAGATGTGCAATTGCAGATTTTAAAATATATAAAAGATCTTTACCAAAGGATTCCGATTCCTTTGGCATATATTCTTGTGCACTATCCGGTGCTGATGGTGCTGTATATTCCATACCAGATACGGTACCTGTCAGCAAATAAATAATTAAGATTAATAAACAAAGTTTTCTCATGTTAAATTCAGTATATCTTCCACAAGTTCAATAAGGCTTGTAAAAAGCGGTACAGACATCCACAAAACTACAGACGTAGCAAGGACTTGTAAAGTTTTTCCCAGAGCCGCATTCCCAGCATCTACACAGATTAGGCAGGTAATCTCCGACAACAGACTTATTCCTACAGCTCGAAAAATAATTGATATCATTTGAGAATCTAAATTACCGATGCTTTGTAGTTTATGAAAGAAATCAATCACAGGAGATATAAAATCCAGGGCTGCTACGGCAACAATGCAACAGACACAAACTGTCAGTAAAAATGAAAAGTCCTTCCCTTGTTTTGATAATACAATGCACAGAATCAGTGTAATTAGAACACCGGCAGAAACCCTTATAAATACATCCATCAGAATTCAAACAGTGTCTTCACAAGATCAAATAGGTCAGCTATTTTTTGAGCAATAATCATTAATACCACTATCAAACCGGCAAGCGTAGTCATAGTTGCCTGCTCTTCCCGTCCACTTCTTGACAAGACTTGGTTTAAGATCGAAATAATGATTCCAATAGCAGCAATTTTAAAAATAAGATCAATTTCCATAATTAGATAAACAGAATTGCCAAGGCAGCACCGGCACAAAGGCCCAAGGTCTGATAGCTTTGTAACCGAGCATCTTGGTTTCGTGTGTAATTCTCCAGTACACGTTGACATTCGAGACGAACGGCATTAATTTCTTTTAACTGACCATCCGTATCAAATTGTCCCAAGGAACGACTAAGTTGTTTTAGTGCATCTGCTGTTAATCGCGGTATATCCTTTGTTCGCGAAAGAGCGGTATCCATGCAAACTTCCACATTAGGCGATATGTTGCACTTTAGTTCCCTGTTCAGATTTAAAAACAACTGTTGTAAAGGGCCTTCTGTGCTAGCTGCAATGATATTACATAACTCAGGTAACGGTGTTAGCCTGCATTTTAACTCACATTCCAAATGATCAAGTATGCTAAGAAACCGGCGTAGGGTTCGTTCTTCGTAACGATGATTTATGGCTATCTTAAAGCCGAAGCCCCCGCAACCAACTAAAACGAATAGTGCGCCTATTATTTTAAAAATCATTTTGCTATCCTCTCAGTGTGCCAGCGTTTGTCTGCCCCAATTACAAGAGCAGTATCAAACAGGTTAGATTCAATCAACGGTTTATACACAGGTCGATGATATAGTTCTCCAACGTTGGATGCATGTGCAGTCGCAAGAAGTTTGACACCGCACCATCCTGCATGAATCATTGCCTGGCAGTCCTCTGCCGCAGTAATTTCATCAACTGCAATGGTATCCGGCCCCATATTCCTCAAAAGCATTTCAATCCCTTGGGTCTTTGTGCAGCCGGACAAAATATCTATATGCTGTCCGGTTGGAAAACAGAATGTGTTATTAACCTGCGGAAAGACCTCCTCCCGTTCATCAACAACAGCAACGCATTTACCGGTCTTATTGGCCCGTTGGCGAATAATGTCTCTAAGCAGCGTTGTTTTGCCACTCCCCGGTCTTCCTATAATTAGTATTGAACCAATATATTGTGATGCTTTTTCTCCGATCCCCGGAAAATCCCGAGCAATTCTAAGACACAGTGATGACGGTATCCGAATGCCACACATTTGACCATTTGACACCACAGCCTTGCCACATAGTCCAATTCGATGACCACCGGGAGCCGTTATAAACCCCTTTGCAACTGTACCAGATGACCAAGGAGAATACTTTGTTGCCAAATTTACAGAAAATTGAAGATCTTCAACTGAGACAGGCCTGTCCAGCATGAAGTTTCTGTGAGAAGTAATTAATTCCGGTGGTGAATTTAATCTCATCCGCAACTCCTGCAAATCATCCTTACACTGCTTGTCCACCGCCTCACGCATCCAAACTGGCAGCAAATTTACAAACGCCTGCCATGCGCATATCATAAGCATCACTCCCGTTTAAACCTATGTTCAACAAGTGTAAATATGCAAAAAAACTGACAGTGTGGCTTTATGCCATACTGTCAGTTTTTAATTAATCATTCATATACATCCTGAGTTACATCGTTGTATTCCGAATCAGATAAATCATCAAATTGCATCTGAGCAGATTGTCCGCCGCCCCGCATAATATCCCATTGATCTTTTGTAATAAGAATTGCCCTTGGTTTGCTGCCGGCGAAGGGTCCAACGATCCCCTTTTCCTCCATCTCATCTACAATTCTGGCAGCACGAGAGTAGCCAAGCTTTAGGCGCCTTTGCAACATAGAGACAGAAGCCTGACCTGTTTCCAGAATTACATCAACTGCTGCGGGCAGAAGTTCATCTCCACACAGCTCATCACTGCTAGGTTCAAGGTCTGTATCATTTGCGGCTTTGTTTCCGGTTTGAACAGCCTTCTTCTCAATCTCCTCCATTACCTGCTGATCATAGTCAGTGGTATAATTTTCTTTTACGTAGGAAGCAACTGCTTCAACTTCAGAATCACTAACGAAGCAACCCTGCACACGCTTCGGCTTACCACTACCGATGGGCGCGTACAGCATATCTCCCTTTCCAACCAATTTCTCTGCACCTGTATTATCCAGAATTATCCTGGATTCCATTGCAGACGCTACGGAAAATGCGATTCTGGAAGGGATATTTGCTTTCATCAACCCAGTAATTACATCTGCCGAGGGGCGTTGGGTGGCAATTACCAAATGCACGCCTGCAGCACGGCCCATCTGAGCAATTCGACAAATAGATTCCTCTACTTCCTTGGCCGCAACCAGCATCAAGTCTGCAAGTTCATCAATGATAACAACGATTCTCGGAAGCTTCGTATCGTCGATTTCTTGATTTTCTACAAGACAGTTATAGGATTCCAGGTCCCTAACACCTGCATTAGACATAGTGGCGTATCGCCGCATCATCTCTGTAACAGCCCATTGAAGTGAACCGGCAGCTTTCTTAGGGTCAGTAACAACAGGGATGAGCAAATGAGGAATGCCGTTGTATGTTACCAGTTCTACCATCTTGGGGTCGACCATTATAAGCTTTACGTCATCCGGACTTGCCTTATACAAAAGTGAGATGATTAATGAGTTCATACACACAGATTTACCGGATCCTGTTGTACCAGCTATTAACATATGTGGGAGTCTGGCAATATTGCCAACAATACAATTTCCACCAATATCCTTGCCAACAGCAAAGGAGGCTCTGGATTGTGCCTTATTAAATTCCGGTGAGTCAATGACTTCCCTAAGGGGAACACTGGTTACTGCACGATTAGGTACCTCAATGCCAACTACAGAGATTTTCCCAGTAATTGCAGCAATTCGCACACCAGAAGCACCCAGGCTTAATGCAATATCATCAGCTGCAGATGTAAGCTTACTAAGACGGACACCCTTTTCCAGTTCAACCTCATAACGAGTAACACTTGGACCTCGAGTAACATTGATAATGTGTGCCTCGATTTTAAAACTTGCAAGGGTCTCGTTTAGCCTCTGAGAATTTTCCCTCATTTCCACCGTGCCATCCGCAAAATTACCAGTTGGCTTTTTCAATAGGTCAATTGGCGGAAAAGAGTAAATCGGTTTCTCGGTAGTTTCAGCCCGTGCAATTTCAACTGCAACTTGCGCTGCTGATTCCTCTGCATCTTTTGCAGTTACCTTATCCTTTTTTATTGTAGATACCATTTGATTTGCTACCGGTACAATCTCCTCGTCTAGATTCAACAGAGGCATTGTACGCGGAGTTTCCGAGGGCGTGGCCACTGCGATGGGTATGAGCTCATCATCCGGTACAATGGATGTACTGCCGCCAGAAGCTACAACAGGGTCTTCTACATCCGCATCAATCTGACGAATGATTTCATCGGCCTTTGATGCGTCATTAAATTCGCACACAGGATTACTGTCGCATTTGATCGCAGTCTTTGATTCCTCTACGTCGTCTTCATACACATGGTTCCGCTTGCGCTCAATATACGCAATCCTTTTGTTTGCAATGTGATTTACGACAACTGTAGCAGGTTCTTGCCGTTCCTCCTTATCTTCTATTTCCCAATCTGGACGAGGACGGTTTTTGACAGCACGGACAATGCTGGGGACTGTGATTTGCATGCCCCCAAGGAGCGTAAATAAACAAGTTATTACGAGCATGATATAGGAGATAATAGGACCGCAAAGCCACTTGATCAGGACAGCAAGACCACCGGAGAGCAAACCGCCGGTTGTTCCACTGACACCACCGGAATACAACTCAGCCAGAAGTGCGTAACCGGTCGGCAGATTTGTTGGGTTAAGTGTCAGGTGCGTGATGCACCCACACCCAACAATAAATACTATTAGACAGACAGTTCGCATCGTAATAGGTCGATTCCCACTAAATGCATGAATAAAGAACAGATATAAAAGCACAGGGATGGACACTATAAATCCCGCACGGCCGAATAATCCATGAAGGAAATCGTTAACCAGCTTAGTTAGTTCACCCTCCGGTTGGAAAGCAATAATCAAAAATATAACAAACAGGCCAAGGCAAATGACAGAACTGATCAACCGTATTGGTATCTCGCGCACTTTGGGTGTGCTGACCGCGTTTTTTTTCGCATCCTTCTTGGTTTGTTTTGTAGACGCTGAGAGCTTTTTTTTATGCGTGTTCTTTGCTCTTGCAGCAGAAACGGCCCTTTCGGCCTTAGATCTGCGATCTTGATCCGCCATAGTTGTTCACCCCTAAACAGCAGTAAGGTATATGATGAATGTAAATAGTGCCGCCCCCCACGAGTAGTAACAAAATCCTGAGATGCCCATATTGGATACCAGTAATTTTAAACCACGTATGCTGATATATCCCCCAAGGTATGAAAAAGCAGCACTTAGAATGTACGAGAAAAAATTGCTCCAAAAATTGATATCTACTTGGAATGTAAAAATTGTAAATAAATCTATTCCGATGAAAAGGATTATTGCGGGTACACTAAGCAAAAAACCCCAGTTTAATGCGTGCTGCTTATCCGCGCCTCGTGCAACAGATGAGGATATAATGGTACCCATCCGGGATACTCCCGGAAAAACAGATAAAGCACCGGAGAAACCTATGAGAATACTGTCCATAACAGACATGGATCGAACATCTTTGTTTGACTGTAGCATTCTGTCGGGTGCAAAAAGAATTATGCCGTTAATCAACAGGAATAGTGCTAGGGTCAACAGGCTTACATCCTTCGCTCTGAAATAATATAGAGCAACCATAGCAAGCAGCATGGGCGCAGATGCGGATTTGACTAACCGCATATCTAAAGCAATATGGGAATATCTGTAAGTATTGCTGCGTTTCCTCTGTTGGATTCTGCGATCACGTTTTACCTGATCAAACAATGTCCTGCAACCCGAATACAAGGAAAAAAGTAGCGCTATATGTATGAAAAGATCACGAACTGGGTCGGAAATGTCTACACCAAAGAGTTGCAACATCAAACGCTGATGTGCCTGGGATGAGATAGGCAGAAATTCAGTGACCCCGGAAATCAGCCCATATATCAAGCTTTCAAACCAATTCAAATCCATGCCCATCCCTCCCTATTTTATAATCTTAAATATAATATCACATTACAAAGAGAATTTCCAGTATAGAATACAAAATAATTAATATTCTTGCATTATCACTCTTTAATTTGCTTCTTTTGCTTATTTATCATTTTGTGCAGTGCTGTTAGGGCATCGTTTAGTCCACCCAGTTTGTCAATTAGTCCCGATGAAACAGCCTCCTTGCCATAAAGGATCGTGCCCACATCTGTTGCCATTTCTCCGGTCGCCATCATATACCGCTCAAATTGCTCTTTTGTTATACCGGAATTGTCGGTAACAAAATCTGCAATTTGTTCCTGTATTCTCTGAAAATACCGGAATGTTTGTGGTGCGCCAACAACCAGTCCGGTCATACGCACAGGATGCACCGTCATACTTGCAGTAGGTGTTATAAATGATTTTTTTGTACAAACTGCCAAAGGGATACCGATAGAATGACCTCCGCCTAAAACAAGAGATACTGTCGGCTTTTTCATTCCTGCAATCATCTCTGCAATGGCTAGACCAGCTTCAATATCACCGCCAACAGTATTAAGCAGCAATAGAAGTCCATCAATTTCATCACTTTCTTCTATTCCTGCAAGTAGCGGCAAAACATGCTCATATTTTGTGGTCTTAACTGTTTCAGGAAGTACCTGATGCCCCTCAACTTGTCCAATAATTGTTAAAGTATAAATATTTCCCTGGCTGCTTTTGGTAATATCGGATCCAAGTTCTATGACCTGCTCCCTTTCTTCACGCTTCATTTCAGGATTCTTATTTTCCTCCATAGTTAAATACCTCCGTTCATCAAATAGGATAACCTGGTTTATTTACTCAATTCATACTTGAAAGAAATTTGTAGTTGGCGTATAATGGCGATGGTGATGCATTTATGGCTACAAAAACAAACGCGGTCCGGCTTCTTGAGCAGGCAGGGTTTACTTGTAACGAGGAATTTTATTTTTACGATGAAAATGATTTAAATGGGAATCGGGCTGCTGAGGCACTTGGAATTCCTCCGGAACAGGTATTTAAAACACTGGTGGCAAAGGGTCCGCGAACGGGCATAAACGTATTCTGTATCCCGGTATGTTGCGAACTGGATTTAAAGTTAGCCGCAAAGGCGGCAGGCGATAAAAGTATGGAGCTTCTGCCTGTCAAGGATCTGCTCACTTCTACCGGTTATATCAGGGGAGGGTGCAGTCCTGTAGGAATGAAAAAGAAATATCCAACTTTTATTGACGAAACCTGTCAGTTATATGAGGAAATCACCGTGTCAGCCGGCGAACGTGGGCACCAAATGCGGATCCACTATGGAGCACTTGTAGCTGTCGTCGGTGCCAGACTCGCAGATATTGTTGCATAAGGAGATTTACTGTGGAATTTGAATATAAGACAAAAGGAACCTGTTCACAACGCATTCTATTCCAAATTCAGAACGGAAAAGTGTATGATGTAACATTTCTCGGTGGCTGCAGTGGTAATTTGCAGGGCATTGGCAAATTGGTGGAAGGTATGGATGTGGAAGAAGTCATTGACCGTATTAGCGGTATACGGTGTGGAATGAAAAAAACCTCCTGTCCTGACCAACTGGCAAAAGCTTTGCAGGAAACGATTATGAAATAAAAGAATCCACAGTCAACATAAGTTGACTGTGGATTCTTTTATTCACATACTTCCATTATTGATCGAACCAGCTCATCACGACCGGTTCCCTTTTCTGCCGAGAAAGGTATAACTAGGCATTGGGCAGGCAGCCCTAACGTTTTTCGTATTGTTTGTAAATTGGTTTCTATTTCACTACGCTTAAGCTTATCCAACTTGTTTGCAACAACAACAAAAGGACAGTCGCTTTCAAGAAACCAACGTGCCATAGTTATGTCGTTATTTGTGGGTGCGTGGCGTGCATCTACTATAAACACCCCAAGATCAATTCTAGATGCGGCAAAGTAATCCTCCATTAGACCACTCCAGCGTTTCTTTTCGGTCTGGGAGACCTTAGCGTAGCCATAGCCGGGAAGATCGACAAAATAACACTTGTTATCAACGACAAAATAATTTACATGGATTGTTTTCCCGGGCTTCTCCCCTACACGAGCAAAATTCTTGCGCTGGAGAATACGGTTAATAACAGAGGATTTTCCCACATTAGATTTTCCGGCAAAAGCTATCTCCGGTATTTTCCTTTCCGGAAAGTTCTTGGCAGAAGCCGCAGATGTTAAAAATTCAACATGATTGAAGTTCATCTTCCACCTCACTGTTGGATTGACGGCTTGCGCTTTGTGCTTTTAATATCATTTGGGATGTCTTTTAGGATTGTAGTTATCATTTCAGGACTCTTGTTCAGTGCAGTATCAAGAACTGTATTAATAGATGAAGCGGTAACAAAATTCAAAGCATTTCTTACACGTTGATCAATTAATTCAAGATCGCGTTCATTGTCCTTAGGAATGATAACAGTTCGGATCCCGTGTCTTAGTGCAGCCATTGTTTTCTCTTTCAAACCGCCAATAGGAAGAACACGACCCCTGATGGATATCTCTCCGGTCATAGCAACATCTCTTCTTACTGTCATGCCGGTCAATGCAGAAACAATGGCAGTACAGACAGTAACGCCGGCAGATGGACCGTCCTTCGGCACTGCTCCTTCCGGAAAATGGACATGAATATCCTTCGTTTTATAGAAATCACTGGGGACACCCAAAACCTGCGCATTCGCCCGTATATAACTCAGTGCTGCATGCGCGGATTCCTTCATTACATCGCCAAGGTTTCCGGTCAGTTCGAGTTTTCCGGCTCCTTCAACAATATTAACTTCTACCTCAAGCGTTTCGCCACCTACAGCAGTCCAAGCCAAACCTGTAACAAGTCCGACCTGATCGTTCCCATGGATGCGATCAGGTAGATATTTGCGGACACCCAGATACTGTGAGACATGTTTACCGTTAACAGTTATTCTCTTGAGTGATTCATCAGCAAGAATTGCCATGCTAGTCTTTCTACAGATATTAGCCAAACATCTCTCAAGGCTTCGGACACCGGATTCTCTGGTGTAGCAACGAATAATTTCGCGCAAACCATCGTCAGAAATTCTTAACTGCAGCTTAGTAAGACCATGCTTTTTAAGTTGTTTAGGTAGCAGATGGTTCTTTGCTATCATAAGTTTTTCTTCATCCGTATAGGAACCAAGCTCAATAATTTCCATACGGTCCAACAGTGGCCTGGGAATTGTATCAACCGTGTTGGCTGTAGTAATGAACATAACATCGCTTAGATCAAATGGGATCTCCATATAGTGATCTCTGTAAGTCTTGTTTTGCTCTGCATCCAGCACTACCAGAAGTGCCGCACTGGGGTCTCCACGATAATCAGATCCCATTTTGTCTACTTCATCAAGAAGCAGAACCGGATTCATACTTCCTGCTTGGGTCATAGCACTGAGGATACGGCCGGGCATTGCACCTACGTAGGTCTTGCGATGACCGCGAATATCTGCCTCATCGTGCACTCCGCCTAGAGCGATGCGGGCCATTTTTCTGTTCAAGCTATGTGCAACAGAGTATGCAATAGATGTTTTACCTACGCCAGGTGGCCCAACCAGGCAAAGGATTTGAGGAGGCATTTCCGGCGCAAGCTTACGAACCGCAATGGTTTCCAATATTCTTTCTTTAACCTTCTCTAATCCAAAATGTTCGCGATCCAGTATTCTCCGCGCACTATGAATATCAATCCGTTCTTTTGTACGACGGTTCCAAGGAAGTTCCAGTACTGTATCCAGATAGTTACGGAGCACGGAGGTCTCGGATGATCCAAAGGGCTGCTTTTTCAATCGCTCAAGATCCTTAAGAAGCTTTTGTTCGGCATCATCAGGCAAATTCAGTAACAGGATGTTCTTTTCATACTCAGAGTACTCTGAGTAATCGTCAGTTTCTCCCAACTCGTCCCGAATGACTTTAATTTGCTCACGAAGATAATAATCGCGCTGATCCTGATCAATTTGAACACGTGTTTTTTCTTGAATATCCGTTTCTATTTGCTGCATCTGTACCTCACGTCGCAGCAGCATAATTGCTCTTTCAAGGCGCTTCACAGGGTTTAACTGGCAAAGCAACTTGGCTTTATCCGGGTACTCAATTCCTGAGTTTTGTGCAATAGCATCTGCAATAAAACCACAGTTATCTGATGCCATAATGCGCAGATGAACCGTTTGTGCAGGGTGTTCCATGAGCTCCAAATAAGTCCCATATAAGGACGTTGCTTCTCTTCTGAGAGCGTTTGCTTTTAGTCCTTCTGTGACTTGAATCTCGTTAACCTTCTCCACTAAACCGGACATAAAAGGTGTAAACTGCGTTAATTCTGTAATTCTAGCTCTGCACAGACCAGTTACTAGCACACGAATATTATCACCATGCGACTTGAGAACTTGCTTGACACGAACAACGGTGCCAATGGGATAGAAATCATTAAGATTTGGGTCGTCATCTAAAATATTTTTCTGAGGAACTAGAAACAGGGTCTGATCCCGCTTCATTGCGTCCTCAAGGGCGAGAGCAGACTTAATGCGCCCCACATCAAAATGCACAGTCTGGTCCGGGAAGATTGTAAGACCGCGCAGTGCTAGCACCGGCAGCCTGCCGGATACAAAATTATTATTCATCTGGTTCTCCTTCCATATAGGAACAAAAGGGGGTAGCATACTACCCCCTCAAAATACTAGGTTTGTGCGCCCAATGCCGCACGTGGATTGGTACTACTACGGATAATCGTAGGTTCTGCACCATTAATGCACTCAGGTGTGATAATGACTTTTTTAATAGACAGATCAGACGGAATCATGTACATAATCTTCATCATCGTCTGCTCCATTACTGCCCGCAGTCCACGGGCACCAATTTCCCGTTCAATTGCTTTTTGGGCAATCATATCCAATGCATCAGGTTGGATCTCCAATTCCACCCCATCCATAGAAAACAACGCAATATACTGCTTAGTAAGTGCGTTTTTCGGTTCTTGTAAAATCCGTACCAGATCCTCTTTCTTTAGATCCTGCAAGGATGTGATTACCGGCAGACGGCCTACAAGTTCCGGAATGATGCCAAATTTGAGCAAATCGTGTGGTTGTACCTGTGAAAACAGTTTTCCTAAATCACGATTCTTCTTGCTCCCTATAGGCGCATCAAATCCAATAGCAGAACGATCGGTTCTTGCCTCTATGATCTTATCCAGCCCGTCAAAAGCACCGCCGCAGATAAAGAGAATATTTGTAGTATCCACAGGAATGGTTTCTTGCTGGGGATGCTTGCGACCGCCTTGAGGGGGTACATTAGAAATTGTACCTTCCAGAATCTTTAGAAGTGCCTGCTGCACACCCTCTCCGGATACATCCCTTGTAATAGAGGTATTCTCACTTTTCCGGGCAATTTTATCCATTTCATCGATGTAGATAATGCCACGTTGTGCGCGCTCAACATCAAAATCAGCAGCCTGTAGAAGACGGACAAGAATATTTTCCACGTCATCTCCCACATACCCCGCTTCAGTAAGGGTAGTTGCATCTGCGATTGCAAATGGTACATTTAAAATTTTCGCCAACGTCTGTGCGAATAATGTTTTTCCTGAACCGGTAGGACCTATCAGCAGAATATTGCTTTTCTGTAGTTCTACATCGGAATCGCCGGAAATATAGATTCGTTTATAATGGTTATACACTGCCACAGAAAGTGCAATTTTAGCATCATCCTGACCAATAATATAACTATCCATATACGCCTTCATTTCCATGGGCGTGGGAAGATGCTCCGGCACGTCATTCTTCTGACTGTCCTGGCGAAGCAGATCGCAACAGGCTTGTACGCAATCGCTACAAATGCAAACATCCGGACCGGCAATTAAACGGGCCTGGGTTTCCTGCTTGCCGCAAAAGGAGCAGCATATTATGTTTTCATCCTTCTTTGCCATAGGCAAGAAACCGCCTTTCTGCGTCTGTTAGTGGTGCTCAATAACCCGATCGATGATACCAAAGGACAACGCCTCTTCGGAAGTCATAAAATTATCGCGCTCACAAGCCTCCGTAACTTCCTCAATGGTCTTACCCGTATTTTGCGCTAATATCCGATTCATACGAGCTTTGATCGTTTCAAGTCGTTTCATGTGGATTGCCATATCAGTAATCTGACCCTGTGTACCGGCAGAAGGTTGATGAATCATGATTTCTGAGTTTGGCAACGCCATACGTTTACCCTTCGTTCCGGCAGAAAGCAGAAATGCACCCATTGATGCAGCCATACCAACGCAGATAGTAGCAACATCGCATTTGATGTACTGCATTGTATCATATATGGCCATACCGGCAGTAACACTGCCTCCGGGACTATTGATATAGAATTGAATATCCTTATCTGGATCTTGTGCTTCAAGGTACAAAAGCTGTGCGACAATCAAACTGGCTGTGGTGTCATTGACTTCTTCAGACAGAAAAACAATTCGATCGTTCAGCAGACGAGAGAAAATATCATAGCTGCGCTCTCCTCGGCTGGTTTGTTCAACAACATACGGGATAAAGCTCATAGTCATGTCTCCTTTCCGGGCTTGAAATATTCTAGCCATTAAAATGGAAACTTATTCCTCTGCGGACTTATCTTCAGCAACCTTTTCTTCAACGGGCTTTTCATCAGCCGTCTTCTTAGTGGTTGTCTTCTTAGTGGTCGTTGCCTTTTTGGCAGTGCTCTTCTTGGCGGGTGCTTTCTTGGGGGCAGCAGGAACAGCAGAATCAACAATTACTTTGACAGCCTTGCGATTCTTGAGGCTGGCTTCGACTTCCTCGGCGGGAACCATGCTCTTAACCTTATCCAGCTCCATCTCATACTGTTTAGCGATGGACTCGTATTCAGCAGTGATCTCTTCCTCGGTAACTGCAATCTGCTCAACCTCAATGATTTTCTCCAATGTAACATTTACCTTGGCCTGCTTTTCAGCAGTGGGACGGAATGCGTTACGCATGGTATTAAGGTCGCCACCCATCATCTTGGCATAAGCATCCACGGAATAACCACTCATCTGAAGCTGATAGCCGAAGCGCTCCATTTGTGTATCCAACTCAGCATCAATAAGAGCCTTGGGCATTTCGACAGTTGTATTCTCAGCAGCCTTATCAACGCAGGCCTGTTCAAATGCAGACTGCGCCTGCTTCTCTGCCACTGCCAAGGCCTTTGCACGGATGTCAGCCTTCAGCTCATCGAGGGTCTCAAACTCGGAAACATCCTTTGCAAACTCATCGTCCTTTGCAGGTACGTTTGTAGCAACAACTTTATTAACCTTCACATGGAATACCACAGCCTTGCCAGCCAAATCCTTTTGATAATCCTCGGGGAAAGTGATGTCAATATCCTTTTCTTCCCCTGCGGCCATGCCAACGACCTGCTCCTCGAACCCGGGGACGAACGAGCCGGATCCCAACTTCAGGTCAAAGTTTTCACCTTTTCCACCATCAAAAGGCACACCGTTGTCAAAGCCTTCAAAATCAATGTTGGCAGTATCGCCCATCTCAGCAGCACGCTCAACAGTCTCGGTGGAGGCAACATTCTGTGCCATACGATCCAGTTCTGCCTCAACCTGCTCGTCAGTAACCTCAACCTTAGCCTTCTCCACCTTCAGGCCCTTGTACTCGCCCAGAGTAACTTCGGGGTAGGTCTCGGTAGTGATGGTAATAGTAACGATACCTTCCTCGTTAATATCCATATCGGTAAGGCTGGGACGACCAACAGCCTTCACATCTTGACCAACAACAGCATACTCATAAACCTCGGGGAAAATTTCCTCCAGACCATCTTCGTAAAACACATGAGCACCGTACATAGCTTCGATCATCTTACGGGGGGCCTTACCTTTACGAAAGCCGGGGATCATGATGTTCTTGCGAGCCTTCATGTACGCCTTGCCAACGCCGACTTCCATCAGTTCCTTATCGATCTCAACAACGACAGTAGTCTCATTGCCCTTTTTTTCAATACTCTTTACATTCATTTTTATGTCCTCCCAGTTCTGAGCGGCTGCATTGCAACCGTAGAATTACAAATTTTGCATCCGAAGTATTTTACCAAAGAAAACAGCAAATGTCCACACTTTTCTTAAAATTTTTTATGGAATAACCATTCGTGGCTGAAAGTTTAATTTATCAGCCGAGACTAGGCGGAAATCCACACCATTCCAAAGCCCCTCCAGAGCCAGGCCGTGGCTTGCACCGTGGAGATGACCATAAAAGCATCGACGAACATTATACTTATCAAGAAGTTCAAGGATTTCTGTACATTCGTAACCCTTATATCGAGGCGGATAGTGCAGAAATACAATTTTTTGTAAATCTCCCGCAGATTTCAGCGATGTCTCCAATCTTAGAAGCTCCCGTTTAAACACCTTTTCATCATGTTCGCCGCTTTTATCCTCCTCAAAAAACCAACCTCGCGTGCCGCAGATAGCAAATTCCTCGTATTCATAATGATTGTTGTTCAAAACGAATAGATTGGAGAAGTGATTATCTTCACAAAAATTGTAAAATTTGGTAGCTGTATTCCACCAATAATCATGGTTTCCCTTGAGAATGATCTTGCGTCCGGGGATTTTGTTGATAAAATCAAAGTCAGCCTGAGCCTCACTAAGATTTAGTGCCCATGAAAGATCGCCAAGAAGGACCGTAGTGTCATCAGATCCAATTATGGAAAGTCCTTGCTGCAATTTTTCCATATAGCCAACCCACGCACCGCCAAAAATGTCCATAGGTTTCTGTGCGCCCAGACATAGGTGAAGATCGCCAATCGCATAAAGTGCCATTCTAAGACCTCGCTTAAATAGAGACGCCTGTTGCGCACTTAATCGTATCTGCAAATCGCATTGGGTTATATAGTGCCGGTAGCAGCGTAAGTCTACCTCCACCGTTTTTAGCACGGTAATCCTGCAAACCTCCAAAGCACAGTGCTGTATGAGGATCTATAAAATAGCTATTGCTCCGGTATACACTGTTAATAATAGTAGCAGCCCTGGATTCACCAGCCACTGCACAAAAGAAACTATCAGCAAATCCGTTAAATACATCCTCAGACACAGAATAGGTAAGCTTCTTTTTACATTTCATTAAATATCTCTGGACCTCACCTGTCCCCAAACTTGTGTGAATTAAGCGCTCCACGCCGAGCAAAAGATCCTCAGATGCCAAAGAACAGTTAAAGATACCTCTGTGGATCAAATCCCATATAGAATTGGCATCCTCACAAGTAGATATAATCATCTCAATAGGCAATCCCATTTTACGGGCATATAAACCAGCTATGGGCATAGAGAAATCACCGGCTGGCACAGAAATATCAAAAGATAATTCCGGATGTAGAACATTGGTTCGCAACAATTCACCGTAAATACCAAAAATTACAGCAATATTGACAGCAATTTTAAACCAATCCGATACCTCACATTTCTCTGTATCATTACCGAGCACTAATCGAAATAGATACCGAGCAATGTAGCCATAATCTCCGTCTGGATTATGCCATAGTTCAGAAATTGCGATTCTATGGTTCATGCTTACCAGGCGTGATGCGTATTTTCCCAACGCAAGATCAACATCCCAACCGGTAAGGTGAGAAGAAAAAAAGGTATTAAGCAACTCTGCAACAGTCTGCGAAAAGCCTTTGTTTGACAGTTCTGCAATCTCAGACGACTCATAGACAGGCAGTCTCAACGGAACAAAACGGCCACCATCTGGCGCAATCGATTTGGTCATCGCTTGATGGGACGTAAACAGTTCATGACTGTTTCTCGTTGTTATATAGAGCATCTCTTAAGCACCTCCATTGCGTTGTTCCAAAAAATATTATATACATAGGATTCATCCAGTCCGCGAAGAAGTAACTGCTGTGCCAGAAGCGGATAATCTTGAACGCCGGTGAAACCGCTAGGCAGGCTATCGCACCCATCCAGGTCGCCACCAAGGGCGATATGTTTTCCTTCTGGATCCAATTCGAGCAAGTGCATAATATGATCGCAAACAGTATTAATATCCGGCAATTCGCCCAAAAAATCAGAAAATAAATTAATTCCAGCAACGCCACCGGTACGGCAGATCTGTATAAACATTTCGTCCGAAATATTTCTACTTACATCCCATAACGCTCTGCTGTTGGAGTGTGATGCAATAACCGGTGCGGATGTAATATCCATAATATCCCAAAAGCCTTCATCACTGATATGGCTAACGTCTATGACCATACCAAGTCTCTGCGCTTCTTTTACATATTCACGTCCCAAATCGCTTAGTCCCCCACCTGTCAAATGGGATCCTGTCAATGGATTTTTCTCGTTCCAGCCAAGAGTTGTAATCCGAAACCCAACTCGGTAAAGATCCTCCAACAAATCCGGATCGTAACCAAATCCCGCCGGACCTTCAATCGTTAAAACAGCAGATATAATACCATTAGCAAGGTTTTCTTCAATTTCATAGGCAGTATAGACCTGTCGAACAAGATCCTTGTTCTCTTCCAATTCCCACCGGAGTGCCGATAACTGCCTCTCAAACACATCCACAGGATTTGTTTCCGTCGTTGGACTAGTAAAACACGCAAAACACTGTGCGTAACCAGGCAGTACACTTGCTCTCTCCAAGTCAATATGCGCAGAATTTTGTCTGAGCTGGGAGGGTGCAACGCTATCATGATTAATTAGCTTACTGGCAGTATCGCAATGCAAATCAAATACTGGAAATTTCATGCAAAAGCATCCTCAATATGATGAATTTTAGGTTTAATTGTTGCAGTGCCATCCGGTGCATAGATCTCAATAACATCAAATCTGGGCTGTAGTTCAGTAGGGTTCTCCGATAGATAGATTTCAGCAGTTGTGCGCAATCTCCCCTGTTTATAACCATCAACATGCTCAAAGGCGTTTGCAAAAGCTGATGATTTACGAAGCTTGACTTCTACAAAGACAAGGTATTCACCGTTGGCAACAATCAGGTCTATCTCTCCAAATCTGCTTTTGTAATTCGTTGCTATCAGCTTATATCGTTTCCTGCGTAAATACTCAGCAGCAAGGCATTCTCCCCAAGCACCTACAATGTTATTCCGTCCCATAAAACTTCTTTAAAAAGGTCATTCGATGAATCGGACATGGGCCATGTTCAGAAAGAGCAGCATAGTGAACTTTTGTGCCATAGCCTTTATGTATCTCAAAACTGTATTGCGGATATTCTTTTGCCATTTCCAACATGTAATCGTCCCGAGTAACCTTTGCCAGTACAGATGCTGCTGCAATGCTGGCACTGCGGCTGTCTCCATGTACAATCGTTTCCAAAGGTAGGCCAAAGTCCTTGCACCTGTTCCCGTCAATCAAAGCAAATTCGGGTTTAATCGATAACTGTCCAATGGCTCGCTCCATCGCCATATATGTGGCCTGGAGAATATTTACCTCATCAATCTCCTTCTCGTCTGCAAAAGCAATTCCATAGGCAAGGGCGCATTCTTTTATAACCGGAAACAGCTCTCTGCGCCGTTTGTCAGATAGCTTTTTGCTGTCATCCAGCCCCGGAATCTCCATGTTGGGAGGTAAAACCACCGCAGCGGCACATACAGGACCTGCGAGGGGTCCCCTCCCCGCTTCATCCACACCGCAAATAATACGGATGCCCTGATCAAAATAGCTGTTCTCGATTTGCCACAAGTCATTTTGGCTCATAACACTTCCTCCGGCATTTCAAGGGTAAATAACCCGAGTTTCCCAGAACGATATTCATCCAACAGGACCTTTGCCATTCGTTCTGTATTGATCTCCCCTCTGGCCAGCAAATAACCCCGTTTTCTGCCAAGTGCCTCTAAAAGCATATAGCCCGGCATGTCCTGCTGAGCATCTAGATTATAGCGATCCTTCAGGGTTTGGGGATAGTATTTATTGAGAAGTTGCGCCAAGCGACAGGCAAGTTCCTCAGTATCAATAACATTCTCCTTTACCGCGCCTGTATAAGCTAACATCATACCAACCTCAGGGTCTTCAAACTTAGGCCACAAAATACCAGGGGTATCCAGAAGCAACAATCCATTGTCCACTGTTACCCATTGTTTGCCTCTGGTAACACCAGGTCGGTTCTCTGCTTTTGCACCCTTACGCCCGGAAATTTGATTGATAAGCGTTGATTTTCCCACATTAGGAATACCTACAATCATCACCCGCACAGGTTTATTCATACCCTTTTCTGCATTGCGTGCAATTTTTTCTTTGAGCAAGGTACGAACAGCCGGCTGAAATGCAGAAACACCTTTTCTCGATTTGCAATCCGTTGCAACAGCAGCAAAGCCCTTCCCTCGGAAATACGCAAGCCAAGACTTTGTCGCTGTCGGATCCGCCAAGTCCATGCGATTCAAAACAATAATCCTTGGTTTTGAGCCGCAAATAGAGTCAATATCCGGATTCCGACTGGATAGCGGGATTCTGGCATCTACAATTTCGCACACAGCGTCTACCAGTTTCAGATCTGCTTCAATCTGTCTGCGCGTTTTTGTCATGTGGCCGGGATACCACTGAATATTCATATTATCTTGCATTTATGATACAACCCCAATTCTCTGAAGTTCCCTCTGTAAAGGACCTCTATTGCCATCAGGATCCCCGGGGAAAACCAAGAAAATAGCTTTTCCTAGGACCTCACGGCAGTCAATCAGTCCGATTTGATCGCTTCTACTATCTTTGGAGACGTTGCGGTTATCGCCCATTACAAACAAACAGTCCGAATCAACCGTTAGTGGAAAATCCATTCCTTCTTTTAAGTTTGTAGGTGTTAAAGTGTATGGCTCGTCCAGTTCTTCACCGTCAACATATACAATTCCAGACCGGAAATCAATATCTACCGTCTGACCCTCGGTTGCAATCACGCGCTTGATGATCGGAGTGCCATTATCATAAGCCTTTTTGCTTGCAACTATAATATCCCCCTGCTGGGGTTCTTTATATAAAACATTGCCGAGTAGCAGCAGCCAATCGCCATCAATCAGTGTGTTATTCATAGATGGACCAGACACAACTACAACCCGGAACAGTAAGGAGAAAATAAGCAGTACACCTGCAATTAAAAACACCAAATCGTGAAGATAAGACAACAAAATCTCAACAAATTTCTTCTGTCCAACAGATTCTTGTTTTTTTGCTGGCCATTTTTGGGATTGTTTTTCAAAATCTTCCACAGGTATCACTCCATCATCTCAATCATTTCTTATGATTATATACGATTTTGGGCAATAAAAAAAGAGGGTTTCCCCTCTTTTTTTATTCTTTTTTTACTTAGACCTTCTCCTTGACCTTGGCAGCCTTGCCAAAACGATCACGCAGGTAGTACAGCTTTGCACGACGTACCTTACCCTTACGAACGGTCTCGACCATAGCTACGTTGGGAGAGTGAACTGGGAAAACCTTCTCACAGCCAACGCCATAGCTAATGCGGCGAACAGTGATAGTCTCACCGATACCGCCATGCTTCCGGGCGATGATAGTGCCTTCAAACACCTGAATACGCTCGCGTGAGCCTTCCTTGATTCGCACATGCACACGAACGGTATCGCCCACCCGCATTTCGGGCAGCTCTTCCTTCATGTACTGGCTAGACAGTGCCTTAACCAAATCCATATCTTTGTCCTCCTTGAATATTAGGCGTTCATACGATGTCATGCTCCGGCGATATGGTTCCCGGCACCGCAGAGGACACACCTTGATTTCAGACCGAGCTATTATAGCACGGTAATTTCAGGAAATCAAGTATTTCTTGCAAAAAATTTAATGTATTTAGGAAGTTTTTGCGCAACGTAAGGAATGTCGCTTCTGGAGATACCGGTAACCGCATTGAAACCTATAGGCAGAATACGCCACAGTGCTAAAGCCAGAGTAAGCAATACCACAAGCTGTAAGTATACCTTCATCCAGATACACTTAAAATATAAACGCAAAATAAAAAGCAGGAACAGACGATTGTCCATTCCTGCTTTTGGTCCGAGTGTCGAGATTCGAACTCGAGGCCTCTTGAACCCCATTCAAGCGCGATACCAAACTTCGCCACACCCGGATTTAAGCTTGCATCTTACGACCGCTTGGCTATATTAGCACACTGTGGCGAAAAATGCAAGCATTATTTTTCATTTTTTTCAAATTAACTGCCAGAGTCAGATTTAATCACTTTGCCCATATTCCAAAGCATTGCAACCTTCTTCTCTGCGTCTTCCTTCTCCTCCGGTGTGTTATAGGCTACATATACAGTGTGTGCACTACAGTCAATGCATTCCACCTGCACATTCCAACCGCCTTCGTGAACCATAAAACCACTGCCCCGGCAAACAGGACAGTCTTCTAATTCAAAATTTGGGTTGATTTCCATACATCCCGCTCCTATCTAAAAACTTCTCCATTTTTGTTATAGATTTCAATTCTGCTGCATTTGCTAAAATCTGGACAAAATTCCGGCAGTTTCTTGCAAATTGCCTGGACAATCTGTGCCGGGTTTAGTGTGGGGTTCTGACAGCATATAACTGCCTCAATTATAATTTGATTCTTCTCCTCTCTAATTGTACAGATACTGCGAATCATCGGTATAAGGTCAATTTCTTTAATACCGTTTTTTGTCGTCTTGGATACAACCAAAGAGGGTGTATTAAACAATGCAGTGATCGCACACTCCGCACTATCCGGTATTCCGGAATCATATTTCAATTCAATTTTGCATCGCAGATATGCAAGGTCCCGGATTTTCATACCAGCATCGTACACACGCAGGACCTTTACACCACTGACCAGGCATTGATTCAGTCTGGCGCATATTTCATCGCAATCTACACATTCGCCATCCAGATCAAAATCCAATAGTTCACAGGTGCTCTCAACACCAACAGATAAGGGTAACGCAATGGAAACAGACGGTCTGGGATTGTAGCCCTGTGTGTGTTTTAGAGGAAGGTTTGCCCGTTTAAAGGCTCGCTGAAACAATCGCATCAGATCAAGATGGGAGATCCAGACAGCATTGCCAGTCTTCTCAAACAAAAGTCTAAGCATCACAAGGTACCTCCCGGAGCAATTGATTTGCACCACAGCCACTACATCCGTGCCTGCAATCCGGTGTTGTTTGTTCTGCATAAGCACGCTTTCGTTCAGAACGCAGAAAATCCTTGGTAACGCCCACATCAATAATATCCCAGGGCAGAATCTCGGATTCACCAAATCCTCTAACTGTGTAATAATCTGGATTAATACCACAGAACTCGAAGGCATCCAGCCAAGTCCGGTATGAGAAGTGCTCATCCCAACCATCCAGTCGGGCACCCCTGCGAACAGCCTCTTCCAGAACAGCGCACAGACGTCGGTCTCCCCGCGCCATTACAGCTTCCAGACGACTCAGATCCGGTTCGTGGTAATTATATTCTACCGACTTAGCGTACATATTACTCTTTAGGAGTTTGGTACGGCGGATATATTCCTCGGGTGTAATCTGCTTTTCCCACTGAAACGGTGTATGCGGTTTGGGAACAAAATAAGCTGTGGCAACATGGACACGAAGGCCTCGCTTTTTATTGGAAGCAGTGTTCTTCCATGTTTCGATAATCTTATGGACCAACTCCGCAATTCCTAAAACATCCTCATCCGTCTCGGTGGGAAGCCCAAGCATAAAGTAAAGTTTTACGTTGTTCCAACCGCCCGCAAAGGCATTTGCACAGGCGGTAAGAATTTCTTCTTCGGTTAAATTCTTATTAATAACATCTCTAAGGCGCTGCGTACCTGCTTCCGGTGCAAAAGTCAGTCCACTCTTTCGTAAGGACTGGAGCTTTTGTGTCAACTCCTGCGAAAAATTGTCAGCACGCAAGGATGGTACCGATAGATTGATCTTCTGTGCAGCGCAATAAGGAATCAATTCATCCGTTAGTTCCTTCAATTCCCGATAATCTGAGGTAGACAGACTGGACAGGGTAATTTCATTGTGTCCGGAATCCTGCATTGTTTCAATCGCCTGCTTATACAGAACGTCGGCACTTTTTTTGCGTACAGGTCGACAGGAAAATCCGGCCTGACAGAAACGGCAACCACGTATACAGCCTCTAAAAACCTCAAGATTAGCTCTGTCGTGAACAATTTCTGTGGATGGTACAATCATTTTGGTAGGATAGTACGCACTATCCAGATCCTTAATAATTCGCTTAGTTATTTTAGTCGGCGCGCCTGCAAGTGCTTTTACCCCAGCCAGCGTTCCATCCTCATTATATGTGTGTTCATACAAGGATGGTACATATACGCCGTCAATGGTTGATACAGCCTTTAAGAATACATCCTTGCTCCAGTCCTCTGCCTTTGCCCTGTCATATAAACGGAGCACCTCCGGCGCAACCTCTTCCCCTTCGCCCAGACAAAAAAAGTCTACAAAACTCGCTAAGGGCTCTGGATTGAATGCACATACACCGCCAGCAAAGACAATGTTTTTCAACCCTTTTCTACTCTTAGCATGCAGGGGAATACCGGCAAGATTTAACATATTCAAAATGTTTGTATAACACATCTCATAGCCAATGGTAAAGGCAATCATATCAAAATCTCGCACGGGGTTCTGGCTTTCCAATGCCCATAAAGGAAGGTCGTTGGTACGCATCTGCTCTTCCATATCTGCCCAAGGTGCAAAAACGCGCTCACACCAGACACCATCCATCTCGTTCATTACACCGTAGAGAAACCGCATACCAACATTGGACATACCAATTACGTAGGTATCCGGAAAACAAAATGCAACTCTGACCCGAACCTGAGATAAATCTTTGGTAATCTCATTATACTCACCCCCCGTATACCGGGCAGGCTTCTGGACCATTGGTAAAATTCTTTGCAGTTTCTCTTTCATAATCTGCTGTCCCTCTCATTTATATGGCTACTACTCAATTTCGTTATATTGTACTATTTGTTTTCATGCTTTGCAAGACAATTTTATACCTGCATACCGGATAACGAGCAAATATCCGGCAATCACCCAAATTGCACTAAAATGATATTTAAAAACCAAATAGGAAGAGATTGCGACTATACCAACCAGCACAACCAGTTCAACTATGAAACAAAACCGTGTGGCAAAATTAACGCCTAAACAGGATTCCGCACAACAGTGCAACACCCTACCACCGTCAAGTGGGTATATGGGCAAAAGATTATATAGTGAATGAACCAATGCGCACACTGCACCCTGAGGAAACAGATCCGCAAAAAGTAATAGTGTTGCACCACCAACCGGTCCAGCAAGGGTGGATATAATCTCCTTCCACGGCGGCATTGGTTCAGCTTCTATTACTGCGCCGGTTGTTTCCATTCTAACGGAATAGATATGAACGCCCATAGCCAGTAATGTTGCTATGTGGGATAACTCGTGCACCAATACAGCCAAGAACCAACCAAACAGCCACTTTAAAGGTAATATGTATGTACAGATGGCAACAAGAAGAAAAAACCCAGCAGTAATTTCTATATGTTCAGCGTGAGATGCCCGCATTGTCAACAACCTCACGGCAGAACGCAAGAGCAGCATCCTTAAATGTATTACCACTTCTTATATCCCCAAGAAATGAAGAAAATGCTGCTTCGGTTTGTTCCCAATCACCCGGCAAAAGGTACTCACGCAATGTTCCTCGTATCCCCCAAAAAACAGAAACGACAATTACAAATGCTGTAAGCAATAATATTTTTCTAAATCTGTGCCGTACTACAATCGGTTCGGAAATCTGTATTTTTTCTGCTGACTTTTCATAAAAAATCTGATATGCCATGTCATCACTCCCTTAACCCAGTTTACGCATAATACAGTGCCTAAAATACCTCAGACAAAACCTATCAGAAGACTTGACAATCAAAGAATATTTCTTTATAATGTTTGAGCAATCGGGGTGTGGCGAAGTTTGGTATCGCGCTTGGTTCGGGTCCAAGAGGCCTCGGGTTCGAATCCCGACACTCCGACCATATCGAGTGTTCATAACGGATTTGAGTTATGGACACTCGATTTTTTGCAATTTCGAGTTTCTTCGTTATGAATGGAGCAGGTTTTTAATCCTGCTCTTTTGTTTTATGCGGATTTGGTAATATAATTGTTTCTGGAGTATCAGCTCTTACAGGGAAGTAGGTATTGCTATCTAACTTTTGCTTGAGCGGCAAGTCCATATATCCAAGGATCTCGTCCCGAGTTATCTTCTTGGGGTCAACAGCCGTAACCGTACCATTTGTCTGCTTGACTAGAAGCGAATACCTCACCCCACCATCTGCGGTGGGATTTTTTGTTTCTGCCCGGTAAGCCTCTACAAACGCCTTCTTGACCTTTTCCAACTGCCGTGATTCCTTGCTGCCCGCCGTCGCCACCTTGCACAGGTACTTGACCTCGGTAAACAGCTTTATAAAGCCTTTGTGATTGTTTATATGTGTTAAAATAGGGTTGATGTACTGTTTTGTGACTGCTAAGGCCCAGTATTTATGCGGCTTTTCAATTAAATCTTATAAGAACACACGTATTAAAAATCGGCAGTCTTTGTATGAAGGCTGCCGATTAAATTTTAGAATATAATAAGCAATAAGCCGCCACAATCCGTGGCGGCTTAAATTTATGTAATGCTTTTACGCTCTCCAGAAAAGGAACAGGCCGGGATTACGATTATCAATCTCTTTTGCCAAAACCTCAGGTTTGCAAAGGGTGATACAGCCATTCGTCATTTCCGCTTTACCCTTACGCTCCGGCTCTTCGAGTTTCCCCTCGATGAATTCAGGGTCCAGGATTGCGAGACGGCCGTCCGGCTCTTCATTAATAATCACAACGTAGTGGCCTACATGAGCCAGCACACCGGTATAGCCTTCTCTGTCCCCGCCCACATTTGCTGCGGCAACACCACCGGTATGTAGGCAATACAGGAGTCTATCCATATCATTAGTCATCTCGTATTTTAAGCCATATTCCTCTGTAAACGCCGGAATAAATGTGGGATAGTTTGTTCCAAACCTACGGTTTGCGCCTGTTTTATAGGAGATCTGCATCGCTTTCTCCAAATCAAAATCACAGTTAGGCAAAAGACGGTCAACGATCATAACTGCACAGCAAAGTCCACATCCGGAGGACTTAACCGTAGTGGTCTTTCCCTTCTCGTGGTCCTCGCCTGTAAGATCACAGCCTGTTTCGTAGATCCAATCCGGATACGCTCTCTGGTTAATGTATTTCATAATGTATTCTCCTTCTGTAGTTATTTACAAAATAAATAATTTAATCAGACGTTCAATTCACGCAGAATGTCATCTGCTGCATCAGAAAAATTATCTGAATTTATAACGTAATCGCATATTTCTGCATTTCGCATTTCGTCATCCAACGCAATCAGACGATGCACCTTTTCGTCAGTACTGAGATTCTTATTTAATATATCTTCTAACAGGCTACGTTTATCCCGCTTCGCATAGATAGTTGTAACATTCGGGAAATTTGTCTTCATCGCCATAGCACCACAAATATCCATCACTGTCAACACATATTTCTCTTTAGCCAGTATGGATTCCACATCACTTTTACAAGATCCATAGTAATGTCCTGCATAAGTAGTGGATTCAAATATCTCATTTCTTTCGCACAAATCTCGGAAGGCATCCACAGAAATATAGTGGTACCATTCTCCACCGTGAATGCCTACAGTGGCGTCTGTAGTATAGCTAATCAACTTCTCGATCTTTTGGGATTTTTTAATAAGTAACTTTGCAATTTCTGTTTTTCCACTTCCTGACGGACCAACCAATACAATAATCCCTGGCTTATTCAGCATGCTGCGCTCGCGTTTTGGGTTATAGCTATCGGCAATAACCTCAACCAATTTCAAAAACTCATCATAGTTATTGACCGCTAGCATGCCGGTTGCATCCTGATTCCAAGGGCGCCGCATGAGGATAGGATATGCCGCATTAGACCTTACTACATTGTGCATACCGTCATCAAAAAGAATATCCACGTCAATCTTATCTTTGCGAGACCCCATGTAGATATGATCTGTGGAAATTTCGGGAAATTCCTCAATAATCCTTTTTGCTCTGATGGACATAAATTCCGGATATACCGATGTAGACACAAACACTTCCGAGATTTGAGACAATCCCTTCACAAATTCTCTGGCACCCGGCAGTATAGGCTGTGTCCTATAAAACTCAGGATCCTGAAAAAATTCAAAAATAGCATCTGCGCGCGTCCCTAGTTTTCCCCATCGATTAACCTCATAAATCGTTAGGGGTGGATTAAAACTATATTTCTCGTTTGCCAGACGAATAGCATAGGGAATGCACTCCATAAGCAGGTCATCAATGTCTAACGCCGTTGAAAGTCTGTATTTTCTGTTCAACTACACTCCCCCTCAATCACAGCATAGTAAGTATAACACAATGCGTCAGAAAATCAAGACATATTGTTGCTCTGTAAAACCACTATCTAATGATTGACGGTGGTGTAAAATATTGGTATACTATAATAAATTAAATTTAGGAGGATTGCAAATATGTCCAGAACCGTAAAAGATATAGTAAAAATTATTAAAGAGCAAGGTATTAAAATGATCGACTTTAAAATGGTTGACATCAATGGTCAGTATCGCCATGTTACCATCCCTGCTAAAAACTTTAATGAGGATACAATAAAAAATGGTATTGGCTTTGATGCGTCTAACTACGGTTATGCCGTTGTCGAGAAAAGTGATATGGTATTTATTCCAGACCCCGACACTGCTGTAGTAGACCCTTTCTGTGAAATCCCCACATTGTCCATGACCGGTAATGCGATGATTATCGACAACCCAGAAAACCGACCCCTTGCACAGTACCCCAGAAATATCGTTCTAGCTGCTGAGCAGTATATGCGGGACAGTGGGGTTGCTGACACCATGCTGATCCTGCCGGAGTTTGAGTTCTATCTGTTTGATAATGTCGGCTGGGAGATTCAACCTAATTCAATCGGCATGAACCTCGATGCTGAGCAGGCACACTGGAACAGTGGTGTACAAGGACATGGTGTAGTTGTACCCAGACAGAAGAATTACCACGTTGCAAAGCCATTTGATCCTACCTACGAATGTCGCAGTGAAATGTGTATGCTCATGGAGGATGCCGGTATTAAAATTAAATACCACCATCCAGAGGTCAGTGCCTCCGGTCAATTTGAAATTGAGCCACAATTAGGTCAAATGTCCAAAATGGCAGATGCAACCATGATGATAAAATATATTATCCGCAACACTGCGCTAAAGTACGGAAAATCGGCAACCTTTATGCCAAAACCTGTCTATGGCGAAGCCGGAAGTGGTATGCACGTTCACATGCTTTTGCTGAAGGATGGGCAGCCTGTTTTCTCCGATGATAATGGATATTCTCATCTAAGTAAAACTGCACACTATTTCATGGGTGGTCTGTTGAAGCATATTGCATCCCTGTGTGCAATCACGAACCCAAGCACAAATTCGTTTAAACGTCTTGTTCCCGGCTTTGAGGCACCGGTTACAGTAGGATATGCAACCTCAAACCGAAGTGCAGTCATTCGTATCCCTGCCTATGCGAAATCACCGAATCTACGGCGTTTTGAACTGCGCAATCCTGATGCAACTTGTAACCCATACTTCTGTTACGCAGCAATTCTTATGGCCGGTTTGGACGGAATCAAGAACCAAATTGATCCACACGAGAATGGCTGGGGTCCTTACGACATGAATCTATATAATCTACCAGACAATGAAAAAGCGAAACTTAAAGGCCTACCCACCTCGCTTGATGCTGCATTGGATGCACTGGAGGCCGACCACGACTACCTAACTGCTGGTGGCGTATTCCCCGAGGAACTACTCGCAAACTTTATTAAGACTAAGCGCGCCGAGTGCGGTCAAATGTCCCAAATCCCCCACCCTGCTGAGTTTGATAAGTATTATAATCTGTAAATTTAAAACGGAGATTGCATTAGCAGTCTCCGTTTTAATTATATTAATTGCTGTTCATTAATAATTAGCTTAAACTGTAAACCTAGTTTCTCAGCAGCTTTCCTGCAAAGGATCATGCGGTTCATAAATATTTCAAAATAATCCATAACGGACCCATATTGCGTGTCAACCGTTAGCTTTAGTTTTACAATTGTCTTCTCCTCATTAATCTTGAGTAAGGATTTTTTAACTGAATAATTGACCCTGTCATGAATATCAAATGCAGAAATATCCATGTTGCGGACCCTTGTGCGTCGAACATCGGCTTTATCTGCTAAAATTAATGCCGCAGCAACAGCGTTAACAGGAACACCCGTTCCCTCGTCATGATTGCCGATTGCAGTTACGATCGTGGCAATTTCAGAAGGCTCACAACCCATATCGTTTAAAATACTCCATGCCATAATGGCACCAGACTGAGAATGTTCCTTCCGATTTACAAGATTGCCTATATCGTGTAGGTAGCCGGCTATTTTGGCCAATTCAACCGTTCGATCGTCATACCCCAGCGTATGCAAAATATAGCCTGCTGTTTGTGCAACATGGACCACATGGGAAAAGCTGTGTTCAGTGAATCCCAGGGCCATCAGGGATTCATCCGCACGGATTATGTATGTTCGTATCGCTTCATTCTTGGTTACTTCCTCATAAGTCAGCATTCTCTCACCCCTTTGTTATTATAGCACGAAATGCAACGACTATAAAGCTATTTTATCATAAATTTATAAACATTTTGGAAGGAATTCATTTATGTGTTGCATACTAGCAAAAAGGAGGCGTTATTATGTGTACTGCAATTTCATATTTATCCAATAATCACTACTTTGGAAGGAATCTTGATTTAGAGTATAACTATAATGAGACTGTTACTATCACGCCACGACAATTCCCGTTTGTTTTCCGAAAAACAGGCTCATTAACAAAACATTATGCAATTATCGGCATCGCAAACGTTGTAAACAACTATCCTCTGTACTATGATGCAGTAAACGAACACGGACTAGCCATGGCTGGCTTGCATTTCCCGGGAAATGCAATATATCATCCCATCGATGAAAGCCGGATTAATATCACTCCGTTTGAATTTACGCCTTGGATTCTGTGCCGATGCAAGACCGTCTCTGATGCCCGTGCTTTTCTGAGAAATGCAAATCTTGTTAAAATTCCTTTTAATGATGAATACCCATTATCTCCCCTTCATTGGATTATCGCCGACAAACACGAGTCCGTTGTTATTGAATCCACCCAGCATGGAATAGCAATATATGATAATCCTGTCGGCGTTCTAACAAACAACCCGACATTCGATTTCCATCTGTACAATCTTACTAACTATGTGGCCTTATCCAATCAAGATCCGGATAGTCGTTTCTCCGGAAAAGTCCCACTGCACCTTTACAGCAGAGGCATGGGTGCTCTTGGAATGCCCGGTGATCTATCCTCTGCTTCGCGTTTTATACGAGCTTCCTTTACGAAACTGAACTCTGTTGATGATGGTTCAGAAGCTGATGCCGTCAATCAGTGTTTTCACATACTGGGGTCTGTTACGCAGCAAAGGGGTTGTGTAAAAGTTGGCGATCGTTATGAAGAAACAGTGTATTCCTGTTGCTGCAACACAGATAAGGGAATCTATTATTATAAAACCTATAGTAATAGCCAAATTACAGGTGTAGATCTGTTCAGGGAGGATCTTGACAACAAAAATCTGGTTAATTATCCGCTCCGCACGGATTTTTGTATATCATGGCAGAATTAAAGCAGTAAAAAACTCCGGCAAAGCCGGAGTTTTTTACTGCTAAATCATTTCAACCTTAATGGTGTTTGTATTGCCGATCTTCCCGTTAATAGGTCCACCGGTCAGAACAACATTATCACCAGATGACAAAGATAAATACTCCTTTGCACTGGCAACAGCATGAAAGAACATTACGTCCATTGACGAAAACTCCTGCACATGTACCGGTGTTACGCCCCAACTCAGTGCCAGCTTATACCATGCCTTTTTTATAGTAGTCATTCCAATAATATCAACAGGGCAACGAAAACGACTGACCATCATCGCTGTCTTACCTGACGTAGAGCACACGACGATCCCCTTAGCATCAACATCTATCGCCATGGCGCATGTGGCATGAGAAATGGCATCCAGGTTGTTCTGAATGCGAAATTCAGAGTCAAGAAACCGCCTTTTATAGCTGGTGTGAAACTCCGTATATTCCGCAATCTGAGCCATATTCCGTACCGCCTCCACAGGATATTTACCTGTGGCAGATTCGCCAGAAAGCATAATAGCAGAGCTCCCGTCATAGACAGCATTTGCAACATCTGAAATCTCGGCTCTGGTAGGACGAGGGTTGTAGATCATGGATTCTAGCATTTCCGTCGCTGTAATGACACGCTTTCCCAAAAGACGACATTTACTTATCAGCATTTTTTGGACTGCGGGCACCTCAACAAAAGGAATCTCAACACCCAGATCGCCTCTTGCTATCATAATACCTTCGCATAATTCGCAAATTTCTTCCACATTCTCGACGCCTGCACGGTTTTCTATTTTAGCAATTATATCAATATTGTCGCCACCGCTAGACTCAAGAAAATCCCGCAATTCCCTAACATCTTGTTGGCTGGATACAAAAGATGCGGCAATAAAATCCACATCATTTTCAATACCAAAAAGCAGATCTGACTTATCTTGTTCTGACAAATAAGGACCGGTCATCACCTTGTTGGGAAAGCACATACTCTTCCGGTTACTCAGTTCTCCTCCAATCAAAACACGACATACAGCATCGGTGCCCTTAAGCTCTTTAACCTCAAATATCACAAGACCGTTGTTTACAAGGATTCGGTCCCCAACAGATAAGTTTCTAATCAGATCCTTATAGTTGACAGAAACCTTCGATTCATCGCCCTCAATTTCATCTGTAGTGAAGGTAAAAGTATCCCCTTCTGACAGCGTAATCCTTCCGTCTGCAAAAGTACGGATACGGTACTCAGGCCCCTTTGTGTCCAGCATGATTGCTATGGGTAAATTTAATTTCTCCCGTACCCTTTTTATAAGATCGATTTTGAATTTATGTTCTTCGTGGGTACCGTGGGAGAAATTCAGTCTGGCAACATTCATGCCTGCTTTGCACATTTGTGTAAGCGTCTCCTCATTTTCGCAGGCAGGTCCAATAGTGCAGATTATTTTTGTCTTTCTCATATTGCTATATCCTCATTTGCAAATTTGAATCACGCTTTAAATAGTATCACACTTTATATGCTGCGTCAATTAAACAATATTTACATTATAGTGGATCAACCAAGTATTAATTTGGAGCATATATGCAATGGTTTGCGGGACTCTCATAAGCTGACCATACCACGGCCATGTTGGCTCCGATATTAGTAGGTTTTCAATGGCTTTTTTATCTACAATTTGCAGCAGTGGTGCATTCTTTTGGTTTAACAATTCCTTTATGCAATTACTTACGAGATGCAGATACTCTGGGTGATACGTTTTCGGATATGGGCTCTTTTTTCTATATAGTACCTTTTCTGGGAGAATATCTTTTATTGCATGTCTCAGCAGCCCCTTCTCCTGTCCGTTCCAATCCTTAAATTCCCAAGGAACACTATAGAGGTATTCCGCAATTCGGTAATCACAGAACGGCACACGCACCTCTAACCCATGGTACATGCTCATCCTGTCCTTTCTATCCAGCAGCGTTTGCATAAACCATCTGTGGTTCAAATTCACCATTTCTCTCATCCTCCGTTCCTTCGGAGCTGTTTCAGGCAATATATCACATTGTTTTAATGTCTGATGATATTTATCCTGCACATAATCCCTTGCGTTTAGATTGTTTCGGATCCCCCCCGTTAAAAAAGATGCCCTTTGCTCTACATTTTGCGACCAAGGGAAGCCATCAATTTCGCGTATTTCCGGATCCCTGTACCATGGATAGCCACCAAAAATCTCATCAGCACATTCGCCGGAGAGTGCAACCTTCACAAATTTCCGGATCTCTCCACAAAAAGCCAATAACGAAAAATCTACATCTGCCATTCCCGGAAGATCCCGTGCAGCTGTTGCATCATACATTGCTGATACTAAATCTGCAGGTGTCAGTACCGTCCAGTGATGATCAGACTGAATATGCTCTTGCATTAGCCGGATATACTCGCCATCAGAATTGGGCTGAAACTTACCGGGTACAAAGTATTTTTCATTATCTTTGTAATCAACGGAAAATGTAGACAACTGGTTCCCCGATTGCCTTAGTCTCTCTGCACACACGGCGGATATGATACTCGAATCCAAACCCCCGGATAAAAATGTACCTATGGGAACATCAGATACCATTTGTCTCTGAATTGCATCCGTAACCAAATATCGTACATACTCGCAAGTCTCTTCAAAACTTTCCTTATGCACCCTGTCCGTTAACTTCCAATATCGTTTCCAGTTCCATTTTCCACAAATATAATAGCCATAGCATCCTGGTTCTAGCTCGTATATTCCCTTAAAAACACCCGATCCCGGAGTACGCCCCGGACCGATCAGTAGAATTTCTGCAACACCTTCCATGTCCAGTTCAGCAGATATATGTGGGTGTGCTAGGATTGTTTTTATCTCGGAGGAGAAGAGAATCCCACCTTGGTGAAGCTTATAAAACAACGGCTTTACGCCCATCCGGTCTCTGGCCAAAAACAGTTTTTTATGTTTATGCTCCCATACAGCAAAGGCAAATATTCCATTGAATCGTTCGACACATCCCTCTGACCACTGAGCGTATGCGTGGAGTACCACCTCAGTATCTGAATGCCCACAAAAAACATGTCCGGACTTTTCCAGTACGGCTCGTAACTCTCGTGTATTATATAGCTCACCATTATAAACCAGTGTATATGATTCCCCACCCCAGGACAACGACATGGGTTGATGTCCACCCTGGAGATCAATAATCGCTAAACGACTGTGCATTAGAGTACAATGATTATGGATAAAGCAATCACATGCATCCGGTCCTCTTCGGTGCATTGTTGCCATCATTTGATCCCTTGCGACATTGTCCAGTTCCACGCCAACAACACCTGCTATACCACACATAGCAACATCCCCTTTCAGTCAAAATATTCTATGATACAAACTAAAATTGGTGAATGAGATACAGAATTTCAGCCATACTTTCAATGGGTGATTATAATGAAGAACAACAAAGAACTGCTGTCCTCTATTCTTAAGACAACACAAATGGGACAGATTGGCATTCGGGCAGTCATGAAACATGTGGTACGTCCCGAATTAAAAAGTTCCCTCAAGCAGCAACTTCACGAATATGATGCGATTGAACAGGAAGCCCATGCTATTGCAGCATCACGAGGCTGGGAGATTGAAGAACTAGATCCAGTAGTAAAGTTTATGGCAAAGCACTACGCCAATGCAAATCTAACGATTGGTAAGGCGGACTCCAAAATTGCAGGGATGATGATTCAAGGAAATACCCGGGGTATGATAAAGAGTCTTAAAAACAGCCATCACGCAGTAAATCCAGATACAAGTGTTTCCGTGTTGGCACAAAAATTGCTTGATTGCGAAAATGCAAACATCAAACAGATGCAGGGATTTTTATGATCCCTGCACCTTCTGCTGTATTAGGCATATACTGTATCGAATCGTAATAAAGGGGGAATCCGTCTGAGTGCTACAGGATATATACAGGTACACGCATATACCAGCAATGCACAGATCCCGTTAGAGGATGTTGCGGTAACGATTACAGATACAGACGGCGCGGCCATTGCCATGCGCCTAACAAACCGCAGTGGGATCCTTGACGAACCAATTTCTATTATTGTACCGGATCTGTCAGCAAGCCAAAGTCCTAATAGCGGTATAATCCCGTATGCTGTTGTTGATCTTTATGCGCGCACAGAAGATTATGAAGAAATACATATTGAAAGACTACAAGTATTTGCCAATACAGTAACAAATCAGAACTTGGAGTTAATACCTTTGCCTGAATTCCCGAAGAGTTGGAATAAATCAGAGGTGTTTAACACCATGTCTCAAAATTTGTAGGAGGTGTTGTTATGCCTCCTGTAACACCCTATGTGCCTCAGCAAATTACAGTTCACCTTGGTCCGCCTGCATCCAACGCGGCAAATGTTACAATTCCCTTTTCAGATTATGTTAAAAATGTAGCTTCAAGCGAGATCTATCCAACCTGGGATGAGAGCGCCCTCCGTGCCAATATCCTTGCAATCACATCCTTTGCTCTAAATCGTGTATATACAGAATTCTACCGAAGCAGAGGTTATGACTTTGAAATTACAAATTCTACAGCATTTGATCAAGCATTTGTAAATGGGCGCAGTTATTTTGAAAATATATCCAGGTTGGTAGATGAGCTATTTAATGACTACTTGCGTCGACCCGGATTTGTGGAGCCACTAGCTGCAAAATTCTGTAATGGAACAACTGTTACTTGTGAAGGTCTAAGCCAATGGGGCAGCCAGAATTTGGCGCAACAAGGCTTAAATTCTGACCAAATACTTGAGAGTTACTATGGTAATGTAGAAACTGTAACAAATGCACCAATTCGCGGAATCACCTCCTCATACCCGGGAACACCATTACGCCGTGGCAGCACCGGTCCCAGTGTCGTAGTGATTCAGACATCGTTAAATCGAATTTCACAGAATTATCCAGCAATACCAAAAATCCCAACAGTGGACGGAATCTTTGGCAGCAGAACCGAAGCGGCCGTAATTGCTTTCCAGAGGATATTCGGACTAACTCCTGATGGGATCGTTGGTCCGGGTACCTGGTATGAATTAGTAAGGCTGTATACAGGTGTCAATGCACTTTCAGAGCTTCGTAGTCTTGGTCAGCAATTTTATGCTATTAATTGGTCTCCTCCCGGCGGGTTAGAGGTTGGAGACACAGGAGAGAAAGTTCGCCTTCTGCAATATATGTTATCTGTTTTATCCCAATATATCCCCTCTATCCCTCCTGTCAATGTTGATGGTATTTACGGACCGGCAACCCGCTCTGCTGTACTTGCTGCTCAACGAAGATTTGGTCTTCCGGAAACGGGTACAGTAGGAGAGCAAACCTGGGATGAGATATACGATCAATATTCCGGGATAGAGAATACTACGCTCCGCAGTGGTGAGACGTTTCCCGGAACTGGTGCAGGAAGTGGAAATGGGCGTTCAACAGCAAACGGAAGAACAAATTACGCACGTACGACTACAATGACACAATTCCCCGGTAGAAATCTAAGCATAGGTACCCAAGACCCGGTTCGTCAGGAGGTGGTCAGATGAGACCTGGAGAATCCTTTGTTGAACAGCCCATTAGAAGCTTGCAAACAATGCTGCGGGTTCTTGCTGAAGATGACCGCAGGCTTCCTATTGTAATACCGGACGGTGTGTATGGTCCTAACACAATGAACGCTGTGAGCGCCTTCCAGCGACTCCAAGGAATCCCAATTACAGGTATAGCAGATCAATCCACATGGGATCTGATTGTAGAACTGTACGAGCCGGCGCTGGTGCGTATTGGTAAAGCTCAGCCAATAGAAATACTTTTAGAACCAGGTCAAATATTTCGCCTTGGCGACAGAAGTCCCTATGTTTATTTATTACAAGGGATGCTGGCGCAGCTCTCCAACGACCACCCAACGATTAATACTCCAGGAACCGAGGGAATCATGGACGAGGACACTGTCGCAGCACTAATGGCTTTTCAACGGCTTGCTGCACTTCCGGAAACCGGTGAATTTGACAGGCAAACATGGAAAAACCTTGTGCAGCAGTTTACTTTAAATGCACATCATAATAACGCGAAGGAATACCGCAGAAATGATGAAAACCTAAATTATTAATATTTTGATAATTTTGACTAAATATACCAAATAGGACTTGATTCATGACGAAAAACTGCCTATAATCATAATCATATACGCAAGGAGATTCCGGAGGAGTCATCATGTTTATTAAAGACTGGAAAAAAGAAATACTAACAATTCCAAATATGCTAAGCCTATTCCGGCTGATTTTGATACCGGTATATGTGTTAATATATAAAAACGCCCGTAATATAACAGATTATTACATTGCCGCAGGGATTCTTGCCGTGTCTTGCCTTACAGACTTAATTGATGGTAAAATCGCCAGACATTTCAATATGATTTCTACTGTAGGAAAGATACTCGATCCACTTGCTGACAAAGCTACGCAGTTTACACTCATTCTGTGCCTTGCTTTGGAGTATCCTATTCTGTGGTATTTGGTTACTCTATTTGTAATTAAGGAAGGCTTCCAATTAATTGCCGGTGGAATCAATCTTAGAAAAGGAAAAATGCTTAAAGGTGCCCTGTTGTCCGGAAAAATTTGTACAACAGTCCTGTTTATCAGTCTCATTATAATGGTAATGATCCCAACCCTTAGCGAAACGACTATCATAATCATCACCCTTACCGACATTGTATTCATGCTGATTTCTTTTTGCGACTATCTCATAACCTATTCTCGGCGTGAGAATAAATTCCAGGCTTTGGATAAATCATCAGAATAAAATTTTGCCTCCCCGAATTTCCGGGGAGGCATTTTACGCTTAGACGTTCTGACCGTCTGGTACAAAATCGTGCCGTAGCTCAACAGTCGCCTATCCGCAGATTTTTCCACGGCATCTGTCATCGGCTCAGCACATTAATAATGTAAGTACTTCTTTAATTTGCAGACGCCATATATTATATGACACGACAATTGCAAATATTCTATTTCTTATAACTTTACGTTGATAAATCCATTTTTGCATGATACAATACAAAAAAACCGGCTATCGGTGTTTTTAGGAGGTATGGAATGGATTATACAAGTCTTCAAAATGGTAGTGATATTCGAGGCGTTGCACTTGAGGGAATCGAAGGTCAACATATCAATCTGACTGAGCACGCCTGCCGAGATATTGGAAGAGGTTTTGCGGTATGGCTGTGTAAAAAAGCCGGTAAAACATCCGGACTACGTGTGGCCGTAGGTAGGGATTCCCGGTTGTCAGGTGAACAGTTGTGTTTATGGATCAGCAGCGCATTGGCGCAACAAGGCATTGAAGTTACAGATTTCGGCATGGCAAGTACACCAGCAATGTTTATGGCAACAGTAACAGAAGGCTATCAATTTGATGGCACGGTTATGATCACCGCCAGCCACCTCCCCTTTAACCGAAATGGGTTTAAATTTTTTACCTGCAATGGTGGTCTTGAATCTACTGACATTAAACAAATTCTTGCCTTTGCCGGCGGCAGTGAGACCACTGGCTGTTCAAACGGTCGTATTATTCGAGGCAAATTTATGGATACATACGCCTCTATTTTGGCAGACAAAATCCGTTCTGCAACCGGTGAGCAGCAACCCCTCGAGGGTTTTAGAATCGTCGTTGATGCAGGTAACGGCGCAGGTGGATTCTATGTAGATAAAGTTCTAAAACCCTTGGGTGCCAATACCGACGGCAGCCGCTATCTGAACCCAGACGGTAGTTTCCCTAATCACATCCCCAACCCCGAGAACAAAGAAGCCATGGAAAGTATTACCGAGGCCGTTCGACTGGCTAATGCAGATCTGGGAATTATCTTTGATACTGATGTAGATCGCGCCGGTGCTGTATTGGCTGATGGCAGTGAGCTGAACCGGAACCGTATCATTGCCATGCTTTCGGCAATTCTTTTAAGGGAACACCCAGGTACCACAATTGTTACAGATTCTATTACATCTACCGGCCTTGCAAAATTTATTTCTGAAAAAGGCGGTATTCACCACCGTTTTAAGCGCGGCTACAGAAACGTCATTAATGAATCCATTCGACTGAACAATAACGGTCAGGATAGCCAACTCGCCATAGAGACATCCGGACACGGTGCATTGAAAGAGAATTATTTTCTGGATGACGGCGCATATCTGGTTACGAAGCTTCTAATTGAGCTTGCTCGTTGTAGAAAGGAAGGCTATAGCCTCGCATCCCTCATTGAATCGTTGGAGGAACCGGCGGAAAGCATTGAGTTCCGGATGAACATTGTCGCCGAAAACTTTAAGCCCTATGGCCAACGAGTGATTGATGATTTAATCTCCTATGCAGAAACAAAAGACGGTTGGTCTCTGGCTGCCGATAATTTTGAGGGTGTTCGTGTAAACCTTGACGAAGCACACGGAAACGGTTGGTTCTTGCTTCGCCTGTCGCTGCACGACCCCTTGCTTCCGCTAAATATCGAAAGCAACACTGTCGGAGGTGCAAAAAAGATTGCACAAGAACTTGTGGGATTCCTTCTTGCCTTTGACAAATTAGAAACTGATAGACTTATGAACTACGTAAAATAAAATTGCAGGGCGGCTCCATAGGAGCCGCCCAGTTCCTTTGGATTTCATTTGAAATTTAAAGAAATTTGCATGATTAGGACTTGACAAACAGATATAAATGCTGTAATATAACCTAGCTGTTCGCAAGACTATGTTTATATGGAGAAGTCGCGTAGCTGGCCGAGCGCGCACGATTGGAAATCGTGTATACCCCAAAAGGGTATCGAGGGTTCAAATCCCTCCTTCTCCGCCATCCCCCCCATCTTTTGTTTTTACAAAAGATGGGGGTTTCAATATAGATTTATCTGCTTGACAACAAAATTATAAATTATGAAGAATTCAGCATATTAATATAGGTAAATTCATGCCGAACCAAATTTTCTTTAATGAAAATCATCCTGTGTCAGAAAGGATTTCATTAAAATCATGTTGACAATAATGTAGATTCTGAATATAATATTAAGGATTCCTATGCTACTGTGGCTCAGGCGGTAGAGCAGCTGATTCGTAATCAGCAGGTCGCCGGTTCAAGTCCGGCCAGTAGCTCCAAAAAGACCTCGTTCCGTTTGGACGAGGTCTTTTTCTTTGCAAGGTTACTTTTTTTATATTAATGTTCCCTAGATCCGCTCTTTATCAGTTTCAAAGAATCCACATAAGACCGAAACTATTTATGATATGTTACTGAGAATAATTTTCATAGCCGAAATGATTGCCTGTCGGCGCACGTCCTCTCTGGATCCCGAAAAGCTAAATTTCTTTGAGTATACGCCATTGGCATCACAATATCCGATATATACAGTTCCTACCGAATTGCCGAAATCATCACCCCTGGGTCCTGCAAGACCGGTAACGGAAATGGCAATATCGGAATTTAGTCTGTTTCTGGCTCCCACAGCCATAGCCTCTGCTGTCTCCGAGGAAACAGCACCATACTTCTCGAGTAATTGGGGATCCACGCCTAATTGCGAAATTTTGAGCTCATTTGTATATGTTATTAAGCCACCCTTATACACCGATGAACTACCCGGGACAGCAGTTAATGCCGCACCAATGCCACCACCTGTACAGCTTTCCGCCGTAACAAGTGTACGACCTTTCAACGCCAAGATTACATCACACGAAAGGTTCATCATCATATTTTACCGCGATTTTCTCAACACTGTTCAATGCCTCCTGAATCAGTGCTTCCCTATCCAGTTTTTTCTCTGCATTGAGCAACTGCCCCAAAGTTGGCTTAGTCTTGGGATGTTTCGGTGTAAACACTGTGCAGCAATCTTCATAAGGGAGAATGGACGTATCAAGCGTACCGATCTTTCTGGCAATGGAGATAATTTCCTCCTTATCCATACCCACAAGAGGCATGAAGATAGGAATGTCTACAACAGCACCGGTAACCGCCATAGCCTCCATAGTCTGGCTGGCTACCTGTCCCAGGTTTTCGCCTGTAATCAAAGCCTTGCATCCATCGTCCTTCGCAATACGCTGTGATATTTCCATCATAAACCGGCGCATGATCAGCGTAAAAAATTCCTCCGGACAATTATCCCGGATTGCTTCCTGAATCTGGGTGAAACTGACGATATTTACCGTCATTCTGCCGCAGTATCTGGTAACCAACCTCGCAAGTTCCATAACCTTGTCCTTCGCCAGTTGAGAAGTGTAAGGATAGGAGAAGAAATGGACAGCTTCAACCTCAACACCCCGCTTGGCAATCATATATGCAGCAACGGGAGAATCAATGCCACCGCTAAGCAGACACATAGCACGACCGCCAACACCGGTAGGCAAACCGCCCGCTCCAGGTACTGCAGGTCCATGAACATAGGCAGCAAGATCTCGAACCTCAACATAAACCGTATATGCAGGATTATGCACATCCACAGCACAGTTAGGGTGTGACTCTGCCAGCCTTCCGCCGATTTCCTGGGAAATAGCGATAGAAGTCATAGGAAATGCCTTGTCAGAACGTTTGGATTCTACCTTAAAGGAAACAGCGCAGTCCAGATCATCACCAAGGTATTCCTCAACTGTATCATAAATACTGTCCAAATTCTTTTCGCAGGCACGGCATCGGCATAGACTTACCAAGCCAAAAATACTGCGGCATGCCTCCCAAGCACCGTCCAGGTCCGCTTCATCATCCATCGGTTCCACATAGACTGTGGACTGCATTAAATATACATCGAAATTGCCATAGGGTTTCATGCGTCTGCGAACATTTTGACGCAGTTTATCCTCAAATTGGCGCTTGTTTGCACCCTTTAGAACAATTTCTCCCAATTTCAGCAAAAAAATCTCTTTCAAAGCAAAACACCTCAACTAATATTTACAGTTCTGTATTGAATCGCTTCTGCAATATGATCACCGGTGATCTCCCTGCTACCTTCCAGATCTGCAATTGTTCTTGCAACTTTCAGGATTCGATCATAACTTCTTGCCGTCAGACCAAATACATCAAATGCTTGATGCATCATCTCAGCAGATTCATCGTCCAACTTACAGTATCTTCTTAATTCCTCTGGACCCATACGAGCATTGCACATGCCACCTTCACCATATCGCAAATGCTGCTGACGGCGTGCTGCATTCACACGTTCTTTGATGTTTGCTGATGGCTCGGCTTCTTCCCTTTTACAAAGCTCGTCAAAATGTACCGCAGGAACCTCTATAATAATATCAATTCGATCCAGCATCGGACCGGAAATTCTACTGCGATATGCATTCACAGCGTTTTCCGAGCAGGTACACCTCCCTGCCGGATCACCATACCACCCACACTTGCAGGGATTCATAGCACACACAAGCATAAATTCTGAGGGGTAGGTTACAGTTCCGGATACACGGGAGATCGTTACAACACCATCTTCCAAAGGCTGGCGCATCAGATCCAGTGTATCCTTCTTAAACTCCGGCAATTCATCCAGGAACAATACACCTTTATGTGCCATTGAAATTTCACCGGGTTTTGGGTTTGTGCCACCACCGGTTAACCCCATATTGGAGATCGTATGGTGGGGCGAACGGAAGGGGCGCTGTAATATCAGTGGGGATTTTGACGAAACCTGCCCCAATACTGAATATATTTGTGTAACTTGTAAGGACTCCTCCCAAGTCATATCCGGCAATATGGACGGCAGACGCTTGCTGAGCATGCTCTTACCGGAGCCCGGAGGCCCAATCAATAGTATATTATGACTGCCGGCCGCTGCAATCTCCATTGCCCGTTTAACATTTTCCTGTCCAAGAACATCTTTAAAATCTAAGGTGTTTATATCAGAACGATCGGGCACCCAAATTGCTTCCTCTTCCAGCGTTGTCTGTCCGTTAAGTGCCGAAACCAGTTCTGCAACAGTATGCACCGGGATAATGGCAGGTCCCCTGGCCAGAGTAGCTTCTGCGGCATTTTCCGCCGGTACATAGACTGTTTCAAAGCCCGCTCGTTTCGCAGCAATCGTCATAGGCAAAACACCAGATACCGGACGAATTTGACCATCCAAACTTAATTCACCGATAAAAGCACTGGTTGAACGGGGACGCCTCACGCTTCCGCAGGCAGACATAATACCTAGTAGGATCGGAAGATCATAATGGGTACCGGTCTTTCGCTGACTCGCCGGAGAGAGGTTTACTGTGATTCGTCCGGTAGGAAAACGCAGACCGCTTGTTTTTGCGGCAGCACGAACCCGCTCTCTGGCTTCCTTAACAGCAGTATCCGGCAATCCCACAATATCGAAAGCAGGAAGACCGTTTGAAATATAGCACTCCACGGTAATTGCACTGCCACATATTCCGTTGATTCCTAAGGTGTGTACACTACAGATCATATCTTCACCCCTATTCTTAGCTTATCATACTCTATCGGCGTTAAAAATACAAATATTATTTTCTTTTCAATCCCTCCCACGAATATCTCTGCGTTATATACATTCATTCGCAGCATAACGACAAAAATATTAATTTTTCGTAATTCTTACAAGATAACCGCTTTACAAAATTGACATGAGGTGATATGATACAAGCGTTGAATATTGAATACTTTAGGAGGTATTTATTTTGGCAAGAAAATTTAAAACAATGGACGGTAACACTGCTGCCGCCCACGTCAGCTACGCCTTTACCGAGGTTGCTGGCATCTACCCCATTACGCCTTCCAGTCCTATGGCCGACAACGTTGACCAGTGGGCAGCTGCAGGTCGTAAGAACATCTTTGGCGATACTGTAAAAGTTGTCGAGATGCAGTCCGAAGCCGGTGCCGCCGGTACCGTACACGGCTCCCTTGCCGCAGGCGCACTGACGACGACCTATACCGCCTCTCAGGGTCTGCTGCTGATGATCCCCAACATGTACAAGATCGCAGGCGAGCTGCTCCCCTGCGTATTCCATGTATCTGCCCGCACAGTCGCCACTCAGGCTCTGAATATTTTGGGCGATCATTCCGACGTTTACGCCTGCCGGCAGACCGGTTTTGACATGCTGTGCGAAACCAATGTACAGGAAGTCATGGACCTGGGTGCAGTCGCACATCTGGCTTCTATTGAGGGTCGTGTCCCCTTCATTAACTTCTTTGACGGTTTCCGTACTTCC
>JAZRMP010000020.1:0-18693 GCA_045647705.1 Faecousia sp. | reverse complement strand
CTCCGTGTTGCCCCCGGTGACATGGGAAAGGTTATTGGCCGCCAGGGTCGAATTGCGAAGGAGATTCGCACCATCGTAAAAACCGTTGCACAGCGCACCGGTGAAAAAGTTGCGGTGGAGATTGTTGACTAATTGAGTATGCGTGGCTTTGCCACGCATTTCTCTTTTTTGGTGTAGGTCTTGCTCCAACAACGAATAACTGTTATAATATGCCTATAACGATTAAGGAGGGGTCCTTATGAGACTGCAATATTTAGAGGCCGGACAGATCGTTTCTACCCATGGAATCCGTGGTGATATGAAGATTCTTCCCTGGTCTGACGGTCCGGATTTTCTGCTGGATTTTAAGCGCGTACGCATTGATAATCAAGAATATAAAGTAGAAAGTTGCAGAATACAGAAAACCTGCAATCTTTTGAAACTTGCGGGTGTAGATACGGTTGAAGCGGCGCATGCCCTACGGGAAAAGACGGTAATGGTATACAGAGAGGATGCTTCTAACGATGCTATCTTTGTAGCCGAGTTGATCGGAGTTCAGGTCTATGCTGACGGAGTTTTGATCGGTGAAGTGTCTGATGTGCTGGATTACCCGGGAAATAAAGTGTATATCGTCAGAGGGGAACATACCTATATGATTCCTGCGGTTAAGGAGTTTGTCTTGTCAACAGACTTAGATAATAACAGAATGGATGTTCATACCATTGAGGGAATGCGTACGGATGAGAGTTGATATTTTGACATTGTTTCCCGAAACGTTGGGTGATGTTTTGTCTGACAGTATTCTTGGCCGGGCTCAGGAACGTGGATTTATTAAGATTGAAACGCACCAAATTCGGGATTATACCGCAAATAAACAGAATCAAGTGGACGACTACCCCTATGGCGGCGGTCGGGGTGCAGTTATGACCGCAGATCCCTTGTATCGCTGCTGGGAGGCAGTTTGCGATCAGGTATCCGGTCCGGTCCACACTATCTACATGTCTCCCTGTGGCAAGACCTTTACTCAAGCGGATGCTGTACGTCTGAGTAAAATGGAGAATCTTATTCTGGTTTGCGGCCACTATGAGGGGATTGATCAACGGTTTATCGACGAGTGCGTGAACGAGGAAATCTCTCTGGGAGATTTTGTCCTTACCGGCGGGGAGATTGCGGCGATGGCGGTTACGGATGCCGTTTGTCGTATGGTGCCGGGTGTCTTGGCGGACCCGGAGTGCTTTGAAGATGAAAGTCATTTTAATGGTCTTCTGGAATATCCTCAGTACAGCCGTCCGGCTGTGTGGCACGGCAGAGAAGTCCCCCAGATCCTTTTGTCCGGGAACCATGAGAAAGTAGCGCAATGGCGCAGAAAACAGTCCCTGCGGCGCACCCGAGAGCGCAGACCGGACATGTATGAGAAACTGGATCTTTCCGGCAAGCTGGACAAAAAACTTCTCCTAGAGATGGATAAGGAAGACCTTGATGAATCTTGCTCCACTAAAGCAATGGTTAGTGTAAAGGCAGAATATTGTAGCGACAGAATGGTTCTGATCAACAGGGATTAAGCCCCAATGTTTACCATATAGATCTTATATTCCGCGCGCGTCTCAGAGATAAATTTTCCCAACTACCATAAGAAACGCCCGGAGCTTTCTGCTCCGGGCGTGTTATTATATAGGTTTGTAATTTACGATAATGCTCTGGTCGGTAAGCTTTGTAACGCTTGTAACTCCGGTCTCATATACATTAACTTCAATTAAAACAGGACAGTCAACCAGAGGATCGATAGAGGTAATTCCTGTGTTATAATCCATGTGGACATTGTTCAAATGAGAAAGACCTCTAAGATTCTCAAGACTGGAGATTTGGTTGTTAGACCCGTTAATAGTAACAAGCGCGCAGTCTCTGGGAAATTTTGGGATCTGGTTTACCTGATTGTAAGAAAAATCAAGATACATCACATTTACTAATGCAGAAAGAGCCGAAATGTCAGTCAACGAGTTTGTTGCCAGATTTAATTCCGTCAACGTGGTGCATTCAGATAAATTACCCACACTGGAGAGCTTGTTGTTGTTAAGTGCCAGGTATGTCAATGCAGACAGCTTGCCGATCTCACCCAGGTCTGTAATTTGATTTGTGCCGGCGTTGAGCCATTTCAAGCCTGTCAGTGTATTTAATGGAGCCAAGGAAGTAAGTGCGTTGGAAGAAACATCCAGCTTTGTCAGGGCAGTTGCACCAGACAGTGCAGACAAATCTGTTACGGTATTGTGCTGCAAATACAGTTCCTGGAGCTGTGTCATGGATTGAAGCGCGCTAATATCACGAATTGTATTGTTGTTCAAGTCTAAAACGACTAGTTCTTTTGCGTTGTCAAGAACAGAAATACTGGTAATTCCACAGCTTTGCAGGGTGAGTTTTTGTAACATCGGCAATGTGGCTATTGTCTTTAGATTCTCTTGACTGACTGTGGTCCCGGAGATTTTAAGCTCTGTAAGGTTTGCAAGTCCAGCGATGTGGTGCAGCTCGTTGGCAACACCGTTTTCGATCGCAAGAGATTCCAAAAAGGGCATGTGTTTCAGATCTCCGTAAGATGTTGCGTTTGCAGGCATAGTAAAGGATTTAATAGTCCACAAATCGTTGGTAAGCAGAATTTTCTCTGCCGGCACGCTTAAAAGTTTTCTTACCTCTGCCTCCACAGAGGAATCTGCAAACTCCATCTTTTCAACTACGCCACCAACAGTATAGCCAAAAAAGGCAAGTGGGCTTACCAGTCCGTTCTCGGCTATGGTAACAGCATAAATCATATTCTCGCCATCCTGAAGCTGAATAGGGGCAGTATACAGATCGGCGGGAACAGACGGGTATTTTACTGATGTGCTTGCATATAAGGTGCCGTTTTCTGCCGTTAAGGTGGCGGAAATATATTGATTATAGAAACCCGGTTCCGGGGCGGCAGTAGGTGCTGCGGGGCGGATGCTTTCCAACTGTGCCTTGACTTCCTCATTTGTAACGTTATTGAGCATATTGACCGCATCAAGGATCTTATCTTGTTGAACATAGGTCTTGCAAAGTGCTACATATACGTCAATTCCGCCACCATCAGCTATGGCGTTGGAAAGTGTGTATTCCGCCTTGGTAAAGTTGCCGATAGACTTATATTGCTCTGCAAGTTCAATGGCGACAGACTCGTTGTCTGTGGACTGGGAATATGCCTGGTTATAGAACCATGCAGCAACATTGTGATTTCCATGGCTTTCGCTGTATCGGGCAACATTTAAGAGCATATCCCTTGTAAAACCACGGTCATATACAAATAAATACCAGATAAGGCATGCAACGATTGTAATAGTAAGAATGACCGGAATGATTATCTTTACAAACTTTTTCATCTTGAAAAACCTTTCGATTAAATTCACTATTAAATTATACTTCTCGGCAGGAATGATGTCAAGCTTTGACACAAAGATGGAAAAAATCACCGCCACGAATCGGCAGATAATCATATTACTCCTTGTTACAATGTCTTGGGGTGATAATATGCAGACACGATGGAAAAATGCTTTAATTTCTCTGATCCTAGGGATCATTTTTCCGGGGATCCTGTTTTTAGCAATAGCAAACAGTATGGCTGATGGAGGACCCAGTGAGCCGACGGAAACACAAAAAGAAACGACATTAGCAAAGTTAACCGGTACATACAGTTCAGTATCAGTGCTAATGGATAACGGTGAAATCGAACAGATGGAGCTCGATAAATATCTAACCCGGGTCGTTTTGCGTGAGATGCCGGCAGAGTTTGATCAGGAGGCATTAAAAGCCCAAGCGGTTGTGGCCCGCACTTATACACTCCGCAGAATTAAGACCGGTGGAAAGCATGTTGGTGCATCTGTTTGTACGTCGTCGTCTTGTTGTCAAGGGTACCGTACAGAGCAGGCGTTTTTGGAGGATGGGGAAAGTGCGCAGCTTCTTGAAAAGGTGCAAAAAGCTGTACATGAGACAGAAAATCAGGTGCTGCTTTATAATGGTGATCTGATTGAGGCAACATATTTTTCTTGTTCCGGAGGACGTACCGAGGATGCAGTAGCGGTCTGGGGCGCGGATATACCCTACTTGCAGGCGACGGACAGCCCAGGCGAAGAAAATGCAAACCATTATATAGATACAGTCCAGTTTGATACCGATGAATTTATGGAGATTCTCGGTGTATCTGCCGACAAAGGGTTAGAACACTGCGTTCAGCACATTACATATACTTCTGGTGGCGGTGTGGATACGATAACCATTTGCGGCACTGAATTTTCCGGAACGCAAGTGCGCTCACTTCTTGGACTCCGTTCTACCTCCTTTGTAATTTCCATTGTTGGAAACAGGGTTACGATTACTACGAAAGGCTTTGGACATAGAGTAGGGATGAGCCAGTATGGTGCTGAGGCGATGGCGGTTGCCGGCAGTGATTATGCAGAGATTTTGGTGCACTATTACAAGGGGACAAGCTTGTGTGAGTATTCTGGGTAATTGACATCTTTGCTGATTTGCAGTACAATATAGCATATTTTAAGTAGGGGGGACTGACTATGCCTATCCAAATCCCCAATGATTTGCCGGCTACCGAGACACTGCAAAATGAGAATATTTTTGTAATGACAGAAAACCGTGCAATTACACAGGATATTAGACCGTTGGAAATAGTATTGCTGAATCTGATGCCAACAAAAATTGCGACAGAGACGCAACTGACCAGACTTCTCGGTAATACATCATTGCAGGTTCGCTTGGAATTGATGCATACAACTACCCACGTTTCAAAGAATGTTTCTCAGGAGCATTTGCTTAATTTTTATAAGAGCTTCGACGAATTAAAGGACAGGAAGTTTGACGGCATGATTATCACCGGTGCACCGGTTGAAAACATGGCCTTTGAAGATGTGGATTACTGGCCGGAATTATGCCGGATCATGGAGTGGAGCAAGACCAATGTGCACAGCACGCTTCATATTTGCTGGGGCGCGCAGGCAGGATTGTACTACCATTACAGGATTCCGAAACATGAGCTGCCGGAAAAATTGTTTGGTGTATTTCCTCACAGTGCAGATTATAAACGCTCTATTCTTATGCGCGGATTCGATGATGTTTTCTGGGTGCCTCACTCCAGATATACAACGGTTCTGCGAGAGGATATTGAGGCGGTTCCGGGCCTTAGGGTATTGGCGTCATCTGAACAGGCTGGCGTTTACGCAGTAATGAACAAAAAGGGGCGGCAGATCTTTATTACCGGACATTCGGAATATGATGCTGAGACTTTAGGAAATGAGTATTTGCGGGATAAAAGCCAAGGATTATCAATTCATGTGCCGAAAAATTACTATCCAGATGATGATGATACTAAGGCGCCCATTGTCCGGTGGCGTGCGCATGCCAACTTGTTGTTCTCTAATTGGCTGAACTATCTGGTTTATCAGACAACACCTTATGATATTATGAGTATCGGACAGGATGTACAAGATAAATGATTTTTTGTAAAACCCTTCGTGCTGCGAAGGGTTTTATTCTATTTTTATTTGTGATTACATATACTCTATTCTACAGAATTGATTACAGTTGCATTTTCGTAAGGTATATGACATAATGAACAAAAGAGGTTACTGGAGGTATACTTATGCAACTGCAAATAGATAGTGTATCAGTAGCTGCAAAACCGGGAGAGTCGCTTCTGGATTTAATACGGCATTTGGGGATGGATAGCGATAAGTTGTCAGAAAGACCGATTGCTGCGAAAATTGCGGGAGAAATTTTTAATCTAAACTACATACCGGTTCGTCAAAAGGATACGGTGATTGACCGTCCCTCGATTTGGAGAGCGATGGCAGCCTCTGGTGGAGAGATAAAACTGGTCCGGTATCAAGATGGGGCAGGGAAAGATGTTTACACGCGGACGGCGCAGTTTGTGATTTTTCTTGCCCTCCATTTGCTGTGGCCCAATGTAAGAACGAAAATGAATTGTACTGTAGGCAAGGCACTTTATGTTGAAGTTGGGGCAGATGATTTTTCTGTACAGACGCTTAAACAGAAGATCAAAGAACTGGTTGAAAAGGATATACCTCTTGTACGAAAGAGGATGGCAACTACGGAGGCGATTCAGCAATTTAAAAAGGCAGGACAACAGGATAAAGCCAGACTTCTGTCATGGCGTTCAGAACCTTATTTTGATGTCTATACTTATGGCGATTTTGCAGACTATTACTATGGAGAACTTGCGCCCTCTACCGGGTACTTGCAGGTATGGAATATTTATCCCGTGGAGGGTGGTTTTATGTTCCTGTTTCCTGACGATAATACGCCGGATATGGTGGCACAGTATAATGAAATGCCCAAATTTTTGGGCGTCAGTATTGAGGGTGAGCGATGGTGTGAGCTGATGAATTGCCAGACGGTTGCTGACCTGAATGAGATGGTGGATAATGGAAAGATTCGAGAACTTATCCGTGTTAACGAGGCACTCCATGAGAAACAGTTTTCTCAAGTGGCCGATAGGGTCTGTAACCGTGGGGCTAAGGTGGTTATGTTGGCCGGACCCAGCTCCTCGGGAAAGACGACCTCAGCAAACCGACTTGCCACACAACTGCGGGTTCATGCAAAGAAACCGATACTGCTTAGCTTGGATGATTATTACATTGACAGGGATCAGATTCAACCAGGCCCGGACGGGAAATTGGATCTTGAACATATTAACACCATAGATACTGCATTATTTAGAGACCATCTTGAGCAGTTGCTTAATGGCCTGACAGTGCAGATACCCAGTTTTGATTTTAAAACAGGCAAACGGACGTGGAGAGGGAACGGACTTCGTCTGGAGGAAAATGCAGTTATAATTGTGGAGGGGCTTCATGCGCTGAACCCAGTGCTCTTACCCCACGGCATTATTAAAAGTGCGGTCTTTAAATTATATGTCAGCCCGTTGATTCCTCTGAATTTGGACGATCACAACCGGATACCTACTAGCTTGCTTCGGCTTCTGCGGCGAATTGTGCGGGATCACGAGTTTCGTGGTGCATCCGTTCAGCAAACCATTTCCATGTGGGGATCTGTACGCGATGGTGAGCGTCGGTGGATTTTTCCGTTTCAGGAAAATGCCGACGTGATCTTCAACAGTTCCACACTGTATGAATTGGCCGTGTTGAAGAAACATATTTTTCCGTTACTGACTGCTGTACAACCGGAGGATAGCTGTTACGAAGAGGTACGTTCGATCGTAAAAATACTCAATTACATCAACCAAGCAGATGTGGATGACGAGATACCGCCGACCAGCTTGGTTAGGGAGTTTATTGGTGGAAATACTTTTTATCAATAAGTTTACACCCCTCACTGTATAGGCAGTGAGGGGTGTTGTACATGGTGATAAAAATTGTTATTATTCAACCATTTCGGATGCATTGGTATCGGTTTCCATCGGGGCAATATCTCCTGATTGTTCTTCAGAGACGGCATAGGGATTCTCTTGGTTGAGGGGGTTTGGGGAGGGGAAGTTCAGAATTAGGGAGAAAAGAGTACAAATCAGGATTGCCAATGCGCCCATGCTCATCCAGAGACTTCTCTGACGGTATATCTCTTTATTCATATAGAGAAAAGCCAAACATAGAAGTGAAATCGATATGGAAAGAATAGCAGTAATGACCTTTAACCAGATCGTAGCAGCGCCAGATGCCACAAGGAAGATGATGAACAAAACAAGATCGACTAGAAGTGTGCTGGTAACATATAGCTCCATTTGTTTGTAGCGGCTGTTGCGATTTGCCATAATGTTAACCCCCTTATCATTATTCTACATTTATATCACATTTTCGACAAAAAAGCAATCCTTATGTATTTCCGATATTTTGTCTTATAATGCTTGCGTGATTATAAATTGGGTGTTATAATACCAATAATATAGAAAAGAAACATGAGGAGCCATTATGGGTGAACCGCAATACCGGCTGGAGGGGATCGTCCATACCCGCAACGAGGGGATGGAGGATTTTGAGGGTCCTCTGGATGTTATATTCCTGCTGCTTAGTAAAAACAAAATAGAGATACAGGATGTTTCTATTACAGCCATTCTTGAGCAATATCTTGCTTATCTGGACGAAATGAAGCGTCTGGATATGGAGATTGCCAGCGAGTTTATTACTATGGCCTCTCACCTCATGCTTATTAAGACAAAGATGCTCCTGTCGGCGGCTGAGGCGGCCGAGGCAGAGAGTGAACTGGATCAACTTCGTCAGTCCCTGATCGAACGTCAAAGACGTGAGGCTATGGACCAGATCCGAATGGCAATCTCTGTGCTTGAGCCAATGAATGATGTGGGGCGGTGTGTTTTCACTAAGGAACCGGAGCCACTGCGAAAAGATCATACTTATCGCTATCAGCACGCGACAGAAGATTTGCTCCGGGCACTGGACGAGATCACAGAGCGGAATCAGCGTCGTTTACCACCACCCACAGTGAATTTTCAGGGTATTGTAGGTAAGGAACCCTATCCTGTAACACGAAAGGCTACTGAGGTCATAAGGACTCTGGTGCTGCGGGGTATTGAGCGGCTTAGAAACCTTTTTCGTGGAAACAAAACGCGCTCAGAGGTGGTCGCCACCTTTCTTGCAATTTTGGAGTTATGCAAGACAAATTCTGTTTCGTTGGAAGATGATAACTCCGGTGAGAATCCAAATGTAAGATTGATTAAGGATCCGGAAGAAGTAAAGGAGATGACTTAATGGAACAAACGGAATTACAGCGTGCCATTGAGGCGATCCTGTTTGCTGCCGGTGAGCGTGTAGAGCTTTCCCGTCTTGCAATGGCGTTGGAAATGGATGAACATGATATTATGGTTGCGGTTGAGGCACTTGCGGACGAATTGGCATTTAACCGCAGAGGTATTCGCATCCTTCGTCTGGAAAATGGCTATCAGATGGTTTCCTCCGGTGAAATGGCAGATTATATTACCAGAGCTCTAGAAACCAGAAAACCGCCCAGGCTTTCATCCTCGCAGCTTGAGACATTGACAATCATTGCCTATTATCAGCCTGCAACCAAGGCAATGGTGGAGCAGATTCGTGGTGTTGACAGCGCCTATTCTGTCTCTGCATTGATGTATAAAAAATTGATTGAGGAAGCTGGTAGGTTAAATGTTCCGGGAAGACCGATTTTGTATCGTACTACATCGGACTTTCTGCGTACTTTCGGGATAAGCACTCTGGAGGAGCTTCCGCCGATTGAGAAGGTTGCCTTTGGTGAACCAATGATTCAGGAGGAGATCACAGAGGTAACTGCTCAGGATTGTGTGCAGCTAGCTGCCGAGGTGAATAGCTAATGGGGTACCTGATAGCGTTATTTATTATTATCGGAGTCGCTTTGATTCCGGTAAGAATTTACGCCAGGTATAACGTATATGGTGCTGCGGTAAATCTGCACCTTGGACCTGTGCGGATTTCTCTGTACCCCTCAAAGCACAAAAAGGCTAAGAAGAAAAGTAAAAGCACAGACCAGTTTGAAGAATTTGAATCCAAACAGAAGAATGCCAGTACCGGAGGGCGTGTTTCTGATTTTCTCCCGCTTTTTGCCACTGTATTGAATTTCTTAAATGATCTTCGGAGAAGAATCCGAATAAACTGTCTGGAATTGAAACTGATCCTTGGCGGTACAGATCCCTGTGATTTGAGCGTTAATTACGGACGAGCCTGGACGGTTCTTGGTAGCTTGATGCCACCACTTTCCAGGGCTTTTGTGATTAAAAAAAGGAATCTTGAAGTGGAATGTGATTATAATGCCACAGAAACTACAATTACGGCGAAGGTTGATATTTCAATTACTGTTGCCAAATTGCTGTATCTTGCAGCACGCTACGGCATACAGGTTTTGAAACAATATTTACAAATTGTCAATAAAAGAAAAGGCGGTGCAGTAACATGAGCCAAAATCTTCCCAATATGCTTGACAGTACCATCGCAAAGATACGCGAGATGGTAAACGCAAATTCCGTAATTGGAGAACCGATCGTAACCGCAGATGGTGTAACGATTGTTCCAGTTTCCAAAATCAGCATTGGTCTTGGCGGCGGTGGTTCCGACTTTGTTTCTAAAAATGTGAATCACCAGGAGAATCCATTTGGTGGTGGTGTTGGTGCCGGTATTAAGGTTTCGCCGGTTGCCTTCCTTGTGATCAAAGAAGGGAGTGTCCGGATGCTTCCTGTAGCTGCACCTGCAAATACAACCGTGGATCGTCTTGTTGAGATGGTACCGGATACGTTGGACAAGATTGTAGCATTTGTTGACTCCCATACCGAGCATAAGGGCGAATAATGCTGCAACCCCAGGGTAAACTACTGTGGGGTGATCGTAATGAAACGTATTATTGCCGGGATGGCAGCTACATTGTTGGCTGCCATCCTGTTTTTTAACAGTCCTGTTGAGGCACTTTCTGCCCACAATGCGATTGTGCTGGATGCGCAGACAGGCAGAGTTCTTCTTCAGCATAATGCGGATGATCGGTCATTAATTGCCAGTACCACAAAGATAATGACCGCCTTGGTCGTCTGTGAACAGTGCAATGTGCTGGATCGAATGCGGATTCCAAAGGAAGCAGTGGGGATAGAGGGGTCCTCCATGTACCTGCGGGAGGGAGAAGTGCTGACGATCCAGGAACTGTTATATGGTCTTATGCTTCACAGCGGCAATGATGCGGCGGTAGCACTTGCAATTTACTGTGGCGGTACAGTTGAGGGGTTTGCAGAGTTGATGAATGACAAAGCGCACAGGTTGGGCTTGACAGGAACACACTTTGTTAATCCGAATGGCCTGGATGCACCAGGACATTATTCTACAGCCAGAGATATGGCTGTTCTTGCCGCCTATGCTATGAAGAATCCGATTTTTGCGCAAACGGTCTCTACCAAGACGGTATCGGCAGGTAATCGCACCCTTCGGAACCATAATAAGCTACTCTGGCGGTTTGAAGGTGCAGATGGTGTCAAAACAGGATTTACAAAGGCTGCCGGAAGGATTCTGGTTTCCAGTGCTGTGCGTAACGGCAGACGACTGATTGCAGTTACAATGAACGATCCGAATGATTGGCAGGATCATGCTTCTATGCTGGAAAATGGTTTCTCACGTTATACCGTGAAGCAGATTCTTGCGGAAGGGGAATGTGTTGGAACTGTGGAAGTAGCAGGCGGGCAGTCGGCGCACGTGCAGCTACGTTCTGCTATGGACTATCACTATGCTATGGCTGAAGATGAGACAGTGCAGATACTGCTTCCCGAACCGGGGTTTGTTTATGCTCCTGTAGTGCAGGGACAGGAGGCCGGTTTTGCACATGTCTGTGTAGATGGGGAACCGGTCGGTAAGATACCGTTGGTTTACGGACAAACCATTGAACAACAGCCCCAAAAGGAATTCTCCTTGTGGGAGAGATTGCTTGGAGTGGATAAAGAATGATGGAAAGAATACAAAAGATACTTGCATCCCGGGGTGTGGCATCCCGACGCCACTGTGAAGAAATAATTGTTGCCGGCAGAGTAACCTGTAATGGCAAGGTGTGTAAGCTGGGCGATTGTGCCGACGCAGACGTGGATACGATCCTTCTCGACGGAATGCCCATTCCCCAAAAGAGAGATAGAACCTATATTTTGCTGAATAAACCTCGCGGATATGTTACGACTCTGTCAGACGAAAAAGGTCGTAAGGATATTAGGCAGTTGGTCTCTGATTGTGGGCGACGTGTTTATCCTGTGGGTAGGCTGGATATGGATTCAGAAGGACTGCTGATTTTAACAGATGATGGTGATTTTGCGAATGCTCTGATGCATCCAAAGCATGAGGTAGATAAAATTTACTTGGTGTCTGTAAGTGGCTTTACAGAAGCAGGTCTGGTGGAATTGAAGAAACCCATTGTGCTGGATGGTTACAGGATCCGTCCGCCACGCGTGCAGCTCCGCAAGCGGTTGACAGATGGCAGAGCGGAACTGGTAGTTACCATCCACGAGGGGCGGAATCGCCAGGTGCGGCGAATGTGTGCCAATGCCGGAATGACTGTGCACCGTTTAATTCGACTCTCTGAAGGCAAACTGGAACTGGGGGATCTGCCATCTGGTAAATGGAGATATCTGACAGAAGATGAAATCACATCTATAAAATAAAATTTGCAACAATTAGTGTTTGGACTTGCAAAATAATGAAAAGTTTGATACCATGTACCAATGTTATATGCAGGGAGGAATACATAATGAACGATGATCTGTTATCGATCCTACAACAAAAGGCATCAACCTTTTCTAAGGGACAACGTGCGTTGGCAAGATATATTACTGAAGCCTATGATAAGGCTGCTTTTATGACTGCTAATCGTCTTGGAAATGCTGTTGGCGTTTCTGAATCTACTGTAGTACGTTTTGCGGTAGAACTTGGTTTTGATGGTTATCCCAGCATGCAGAAAGCGATGCAAGAAATGGTTCTGAATCGATTGACATCCGTTCAGCGAATTGAGGTTGCCAATGACCGTATTGGCAATCAGGATGTGGTTTCCATGGTCCTTCAGTCGGATGCTGACAAGCTACGGCAGACGGCTGAGATGGTCAGCAGAGAGTGTTTTAATGAGGCAGTTAAAGCAATACTTGGTGCTAAGCGTATTTATATACTTGGATCCAGGTCTGTGGCACCGTTAGCGAACTTCCTTGGTTACTATCTAAACTTTATGTTCAATAATGTGCATATCGTTACGGCGTCCGGTGCCAGCGAAATGTTCGAGAAGCTGGTTGGTGTGGATTCCAATGATGTTGTTATTGGTTTTAGTTTTCCTCGGTACTCTGCTGCCACGGTGAAGGGTGCACAATATTGCAGAACAACAGGCGCAACTGTTATCGGATTTACAGATAGCAGCCTGTCTCCGCTTGGACAACACTGCGATAATATTTTGCTTGCAAAAAGCGATATGCACTCGCTGGTAGATTCTCTTGTGGCACCGCTCAGTCTTGTAAACGCATTAATTGTTGCACTTGCATCCGGGCGCGAACAGACGCTGGCAAAGACCTTTGATGCTTTGGAGCGGGTTTGGGAGGAATACAATGTCTATGAAAAGCGAGTCGACACCTCAAATGTATGATGGGGTTGTGATTGGTGGGGGACCTGCCGGTATGTTTGCTGCCATTGTAGCGGCAAGGAATGGTAGTCGTGTTCTCTTGCTTGAAAAAAATGATCGACTTGGGAAGAAGTTGCTGATTACCGGAAAGGGAAGATGCAATGTTACAAATGCGTGCTCTGCTGAGGAAGTGTTACAGAATATTCCCCGCAACAGCCGCTTTCTTTACAGTGCGATGAATGCTTTTGCACCTGAAGATATTATTAAATTCTTTAATGGTGCAGGTTGTCCATTAAAGACAGAGCGCGGCAATCGGGTGTTTCCGGTTTCAGATCGGTCTGTTTCTGTGCTTGCAAGTTTAAAAGGAGCCCTGAACGATGCCGGTGTTTCTATCCGTTTTGAAAAAGCACAGCAGATCATAATAGAAAATGGTGCGGTTGGTGGAGTAAGAACCCCTAACGGTGTAATTCCTGCCAAATGGGTGATTCTTGCTACAGGTGGTCTTTCCTATCCTTCCACCGGCTCCACCGGCGACGGGTATTCCATGGCACAGAAAGTCGGCCATACTATTGTAACACCGGAGGGTTCCTTAGTACCATTGGAAACAGCAGGGGACGATTGCCAAAAGATGCAGGGGCTAAGTCTTCGTAATGTGGGTATAAAACTTTTGGATGCAAAAGGGAAAATTATATACAAGGACTTTGGAGAACTCCTGTTTACCCATTTTGGCGTTTCGGGACCCACGGTGCTAAGTGCCAGTGTGCATCTTAAAGGGGAGGGATGCAATCTTGTCATCGACTTAAAGCCCGCATTGGATGAAAAGAAACTGAATGAACGAATCCTTCGTGATTTGGAGCAGTTTAAAAATCGCACCATGGAGAATGCCTTAACAGAACTGCTTCCCAGGTCGATGATCCCGGTGATACTAGATAGACTGCATATTAATCCCCAACTGCAAGCAAATGGATTACGTAAGGAGCAACGGAGGGAATTGGTTGCGCTTTTAAAGAGTTTTAGCATTGAGATTACCGGGAAAAGACCGGTTGCAGAGGCTATCATTACCTCCGGTGGCATTAAGGTTTCGGAAATTGATCCTAAGACGATGGAGTCTAAGCGAGTCAACAACCTTTACTTTGCTGGCGAAATCCTTGACTGCGATGCTTATACAGGTGGCTTTAACTTGCAGATTGCCTGGTCTACAGCTTATGCGGCTGCAATGGCTGTTAAAAACTCTCATTGACAAATAGTCTGCCGTGTACTAAAATACACTAAGGTATCAAATATAGATAAATGATATTCTGGAGGAGAAGAGTATGTACGAAAAGTTGGTTTCTTACGCTGCCAAGCAGTTGGAGCTTAACCCCGAGGAAATCACCAGAGAGAGTACCTTTGAAGCTCTTGGCATTGATTCTTTGGACATCGTTGAGATGATTATGGATTTAGAAGCTGAATTAGGCGTTGAGTTGGAAATGGAAGACCAAAAGATCGCAACATTTGGTGAGCTGGCTGATTTTATTGAGGCAAAGCTTAACTAATTATTATAATAACCTTGTTGTGGCAGACCGGCTTATAACAAGGTCGCACTAGTTGGGGAGATAGCGGTGCCCTGTAACCCGCAATCCGCTATAGCGGGGATGAATTCCCACACTCGGGCATGCTTTGAGTGCCGACAGGACTGTGTAAGCGGCGTTGAAGGAACGGTCTTGCGCAATGAGACCCCGTGAACCATGTCAGGTGGGGAACCAAGCAGCATTAAGCGGATCGTCTTGTGTGCCGCAGGGTTGCTGTTCCCGAGTTGGCTGCACGGATACCGGGTATTCGGCTTGCTCAAATGTGGGTGTGCGATCTTGTTATGAGCCGTTCTATTTTTTGGAGGTTTTTATGTATCAGGCGCTGTATCGAAAATATCGGCCCCAGACCTTTGATGATGTGGTGGGGCAGTCGGCGATAACCCAGACGTTGAAATCTCAGCTCGTAAGTGGGAAGCTTAGCCATGCATACCTGTTCACCGGATCTCGGGGGACGGGTAAAACCAGCAGCGCAAAGATTTTGGCAAAAGCAGTCAACTGTGAGGATCCTCAGGACGGTAATCCCTGCAACTGCTGCCCTGCGTGCCGAGCGATTGATGCCGGGTCCTGTATGGATGTACTTGAGATTGATGCTGCATCCAACAATGGTGTGGATAATGTGCGTGACCTGCGGGATGACGCTGCTTACACCCCTTCTCAGGTAAAAATGCGCGTATATATCATTGACGAAGTGCACATGCTGTCTATTTCTGCATTTAATGCACTTTTAAAAATTATTGAAGAACCCCCTGAACACCTGTTGTTTATTCTTGCAACTACGGAGCTTCATAAGGTGCCTGCAACGATCCTGTCGCGATGCCAACGTTTTTCCTTCCGTAGGATTAGCCAGGAGGATATTGCTTCCCGGCTTCAGTATGTAGCGTATGAGGAGCATATTGATATTGACGAGACAGCGGCCCGCGTTCTGGCTCGCCTGTCAGACGGTGGTATGCGGGACGGTTTGAGCTTGCTTGACCAATGTGCCTCTGCCACCAGTGGCGTATTGACTGCCGAGCGAGTCTATGCTTGTCTTGGTATCGCAGGTATCAGGCAGTGCGGTGAATTGATGGGATATATCGCTGACCATGATACCGGTAGTGCTTTAGCATTGATGAACCGGATTTATGCTGAGGGTAAGGATATGGGGGCTCTCATGGATGAGCTTGCCTGCCTGACCCGGGACTTTATGATTTTAAAAACGGCGGGTAATGAAGGCATTGGTCTGCTGTCTGGTGTAGCATCCGATGGTGAGGCATTAGAACTGTCCATACGATTTTCCAATGGTGAACTTGTTCGGATGCTAAATCTAATCCAGAGTACGATTATGGGTTTTACCAGAAGCACCAGTCGTCGAATGGATGCGGAGCTTTGCATTATAAATTTGTGTCAGCCGGAATTAAATACAGATATGCAGGCAATGATTGCCAGACTGACTCGTCTGGAGGAACAGCTCCAATCGGGGAGTGTTGGACCCCATATACTACCGAACACAGCTCCGGCAGAGCCGTTTAAGTTAGAGCAGAAGAGCTCGGTATCTGCATCTGTGCAGAAAACCCAAATGAATGAAGCCCCGGAGCCTGTCAAAGACCAGGCCCCTATAGGGTTTTGGACAGATTTAGCGGCGGCAATCCGGATGGAAATTAGTCCACCGTTGGCTGGCTTTTTTACCACATCGCCGAATGCACCGCTCAGGGGTGTTCTTGCTGGAGAGAAGCTAATCTTAGTGTGCACGAATAGGTTTACGATGGATATGGTGAACAAGCCGGACATTCTTGCCTTGGTGGCAAGAAAAGCATCTGCTAAGCTGGGAAGACCCATTTGTGTTGAAGTATCAGATAGTGATGAGATCAACAGTCGAAACGCACAGATGGAAGAATTGCTGAATTTCGGCAGAATCCACAGCGATATTGTAAAAATAAAAGAATCTGAATAAACAGGAGCGTGTAAGAATGGCAAAGGGTGGATTTCGGGGAATGCCCGGTGGAATGAATCAGGCTGCAATGATCAAGCAGGCCCAAAAAATGCAGCAGGAAATGCTGCGCATGCAGGAGGAAATGGAGACGAAGACTTATTCTGCTGCTGCCGGCGGCGGAATGGTCAATGCTACTGTGAACGGAAAGCATGAACTACTTGAGCTGGAGATCAACCCCGAGGCGGTAGATCCGGAAGACGTGGAGATGCTTCAGGACATGGTCATTGCGGCAGTAAATGAAGCAATGCGGGCAGCGGATGCTGATTCTGCAAATAATATGTCTCGGTTGACCGGTGGGCTGAACTTGGGAGGCCTGTTCTAAGGAGGAAGTATGCACTATTTTCCTGCCGCATTACAGGAGCTTGCTGACCAGTTTGCCCGACTACCGGGTGTTGGTGGGAAGACGGCACAGCGTCTGGCGTTTCATGTGCTGGGTTTGCCAATGGAGGATGCACAAGCTTTTGCTGATGCGATTATAGAAGCAAAGAATACCGTCCATACATGCCCTGTGTGCCAGAACCTGACGGACAGGGAGGTGTGTCCCATCTGCCAGGATGAGACACGGGATGCAGGGTTGATCTGTGTAGTTGCTGATCCCAAAGATGTAATCGCAATGGAACGGTCCAGAGAGTTTATGGGCGTTTATCACGTACTCCATGGGGTGATTTCCCCGTTGAATCATATTACACAGGACGACATCCGAATCAAGGAGTTGTTACTGCGTGTAGCAACCGGCAGAGTTAGGGAAGTGGTTATGGCTACAAACCCGGATACAGAAGGTGAAGCCACCGCTATGTATATCTCTCGCCTGCTGCGCCCTATGGAAGTAAAGGTAACACGTTTAGCTTACGGCGTACCGGTGGGAAGTCAGCTGGAATATGCTGATGAAGTAACCCTTTCCCGCGCTTTGGAGGGCAGACAAGAAATCTGAAATAATATATTGTACTTCCATTGAAATGTTAGGTTCAAAATATTGAAAGATCCCGGTTTTGCATTGTGCAAAACCGGGGTCTTTTGTGATTAAGTTTAGGAACATATACCGAAACAATTTGTATCTCATACAATAATGATTTCATTATTTCTGTGGGATGGGAAAAATTTATTAACATCGGTTGTGTTTGTAATAATATAATCAATAACTTGAATTGGCACCAAATTGTATGGCGTCGATAAGGAAAATTTCGTCTTATCACAAAGAAATACTGTTTTCCTTGACTGGTTTATTGCTACTTTGCGAATTTGCGTTTCAGGAAGAGATGGGTCGGTAAGCATACCTTTTTCTGCTACGCCATGGCAGGAAAAGAACAGAGTATCAATATTAAATCTTTGTATAAATTCTTCGGCAAAACTTCCAAAATGTGCCAAAGAATTTTCAAAAATCTCGCCCCCTGTGCAGTAGGTCTTTATGCCTTTTTTTACCAACAATGTGGCAAGCGGTATGCCGTTTGTTATCACTGTTATTTGCTTTTTATCAGCCAGAAATTCCGCCATCTGAAGCGTTGTGGTTGATGAGTCGATGAATATAATATCGTTATCTTTAACCATATCTGCCGCAGCACGGCAGAGTGAGCGTATTTCGCTTGCATTAACCGTTTTTCTGAAATTAAGTGGTGTAACGATATGTTCTGCGTGAATTTTTTTAGCACCACCATGACTTCTCACAATTTGGTTTCTTCGTTGAAGTTCCGCCAAGTCGCGCCGGATTGTAGGTAGACTTACAAATAGCTTCTGGCTAAGCTTTGCAACAGATATATATTGCTCTTCTTCCAGAATAGCAAGAATCTTATCGTACCGATCATCTTTTATCATAGTTTCACCTCAAATTGATCGATTATGAGCGATTATCGATTATTTAGCCACTCATTGACAATCGATTTTGACTTTTTTATTATAATAGGCGGATCCCTTTAGTTGCAAAGTGTCAATTTGTGAATAGTCAATTTCCTGTTAAAATGATATTGATATTACAAATACTGAATGATTTGAAAATAAAAAATAAGGAAAGCGGTGTGATTTCGCGATTTTTTTTTGAATAACAAATTTTTAAGATCCAATTAAAAATAATTT
>JAZRMP010000019.1:0-11558 GCA_045647705.1 Faecousia sp. | reverse complement strand
CCTGGTATTCGCTGCTTTTCTTTAATGAGTAAATAAAAAATGGACTCCCTCATTGCGAGGGAGTCCAAAATATTTGTTGGGTAAATCAGGCCTTGCCGGCGCAACCCAGGAGGTTGATCAGCTTGTGGCGGACCAGCTCCTTGATGTTGGCGCGGGCGGGCTTCAGGTACTCACGGGGATCGAACTTGGAAGGCTCGTCATTGAAGAACTTACGGATGGTGCCGGTCATGGCAAGACGCAGGTCGGAGTCGATGTTGATCTTGCACACAGACAACTGGGCAGCCTTACGCAGCTGCTCCTCGGGAACACCGATGGCGTTGGGCATCTTGCCGCCGTTGGCGTTGACCATTGCCACGTAGTCCTGAGGAACAGAAGAAGATCCGTGCAGAACGATGGGGAAACCGGGCAGACGCTTGGTTACATCTTCCAGGACATCGAAACGCAGTGCGGGAGGAACAAGAATGCCCTGCTCGTTGACGGTGCACTGCTCGGGGGTGAACTTATATGCGCCGTGGGAAGTGCCGATGGCAATAGCCAGAGAATCGCAGCCGGTACGGGTAACGAACTCTTCTACTTCCTCGGGACGGGTGTAGGAGGCTGCCTCAGCAGAGACGTTGACTTCATCTTCAATGCCGGCCAGGGAGCCCAGCTCAGCCTCGACCACAACACCGTGATCGTGAGCGTATTCAACTACCTTCTTGGTGATCTCGATGTTTTCCTCGAAGGGCTTGGAGGAAGCGTCGATCATAACAGTGGTGAAGCCACCGTCGATGCAGCTCTTGCAGGTCTCAAAGCTGTCGCCATGGTCCAGGTGCAGGGCAACGGGAATGTCGGGGCACTCCAGAACAGCAGCCTCTACCAGCTTCACCAGATACGTGTGGTTGGCGTAGGCGCGGGCACCCTTGGAAACTTGCAGAATTACAGGGGCGTTCTCCTCGCGGCAAGCCTCGGTAATTGCCTGTACGATCTCCATGTTGTTCACATTGAAAGCACCGATAGCGTAGCCGCCGTCGTAGGCCTTTTTGAACATTTCGGTTGTAGTAACAAGTGCCATAGTATATGTATCCTTTCTTCACGGGAAAGACCCGAATTTTTACAGTTATCATTATAGCACAAAATTTTTGCATTTCAATAGGAATATTTGTAACTGAAAATACCGAAAAGCTATTTACCTTTTGGGTAAAATGCAGTATAATCGATGAGTAATTATTACTTTAAGGAGTGTTTTTAGATGAAACTGTCCCCGCTTCGGATGGCAAGATACCAGTACAGCCCCAAGCTTCCGGGCATGCTCAGAAACGGTATCGCTGAGATTTGCGTGAAAAACGGCGGCGCAACCGAGAGCGTTGCGGACCAGGAGAAGATCAAAGCCCTGTTCCCCAATACATACGGTAAGAATGAGATCACCTTCCAGAAGGGCGTCAATACTGCCGAAGCCAAAAAGCAGGTAGTAGGTGTGATCCTGTCCGGCGGCCAGGCACCCGGCGGCCACAATGTGATCTGCGGTCTGTACGATGCGCTGAAGGCTACCGATAAGGAAAATGTTCTGTACGGTTTTAAGGGCGGCCCCAGTGGTTTGCTGGAAGACGATTATCTGATCTTCGACGACGAATACATCAATCAGTACAGAAATACCGGTGGATTTGACATTATCGGCTCCGGCAGAACGAAGCTGGAGACCCAGGAGCAGTTTGCTGTTGCCGCAGAGGTTTGTAAGAAGCACGGCATCAACGCCATCGTGATCATCGGCGGCGATGACTCTAATACCAATGCTGCGGTGCTGGCTGAGTATTTTGCTGAGCACAACACCGGTATTCAGGTAATCGGCTGTCCCAAGACCATCGACGGCGACCTGAAGAATGAGGATATTGAGTGCTCCTTCGGTTTTGACACCGCCACCAAGACCTATTCCGAGATCATTGGCAACATCGAGCGGGATGCCAACTCTGCCAAGAAGTATTGGCACTTTGTAAAGGTCATGGGCCGTTCCGCCTCCCACGTGGCGCTGGAGTGTGCGTTGGAGACCCGCCCCAATATCTGCCTCATTGGTGAAGAGGTAGCTGCCAAGAAGATGTCTCTGGCACAGATTGCTGACTATATTGCCGACTCTGTGGCAAACCGTGCGGCAAAGGGCTGGAACTTCGGTGTTGCCATTATTCCCGAGGGTATCGTAGAGTTCGTTCCCGAGTTCTCTGTGCTGATCGCGGAGATCAACGAGCTGTTGGCCGGTGCCAAGGCAGATGCTTTCAACGCGCTGCCCACCTGGCAGGAAAAGTATGCCTTTATTGAGGCAGGCTTGACCAAGGAGTCTATGGCGGTATTTGCCATCCTGCCCCAGTCCATCCAGCAGCAGTTGTTCCTGGAGCGGGATCCCCACGGCAATGTGCAGGTTTCCCTCATCGAGTCCGAGAAGTTGTTCTCTGAAATGGTCAAGGAAAATCTGGCTGCCCGTAAGGCTGCCGGCACCTACAACGGCAAGTTCTCTGCCCTGCATCACTTCCTGGGCTACGAAGGCCGATGCGCTTTCCCCTCCAACTTTGACGCCGATTACTGCTACAGCCTGGGCTACAATGCCTTTATGCTGATCCAGTATGGCTACACCGGTTATTTGTCCAAGGTTTCCAACCTGTCTAAGCCTGCCGAGGAGTGGGTTGCCGGTGGTATGCCCATTACCAAGATGATGAACATTGAGCGCCGCCACGGCGCCGACAAGCCGGTTATCCGTAAGGCCCTGGTGGAGTTGGAGGGCAAACCCTTCAAGTTCTTTGCAGAGCACAGAGATCAGTGGGCAGTGGAGACTTGCTATGTCTACCCCGGTGCCATCCAATACTTTGGACCCAGTGAAGTATGCGATCTGACTACCGTTACCCTGGCTTTGGAAAAGGGTTAATTGCAAGGTATAAGAAGACACCCCTTGGTACGTTCATGTACCAAGGGGTGTCTTTCTGTAATTGTGTTACAGTTCTTCCAGGTATACAACGCCGGGGATGTCCCGGATGCAATCCAGAACATCCACATGCTTCCGGCGTTTTTTCAGCCGGAGCATAGAGAAATAGGCGCGAGTCCCATCTTCGGTTTCCGCATCATGTTCCCGGATAGTGTCCCGGACATCAATATCCATTGCGCGCACATCTCGCAGAAAATCACCCAGAGCACAGTTGCTGGACAATTCTACATAGACTTCCAGCACTTTGGTGTTACGGTGCATACGATTGTCCATTTTTTGCAGCAGGGTCATAACGGTAAAGATTGCCAATCCTCCTGCCAGTGCCGCCTCATAAAAACCGATACCAACAGCCAGACCTACACCGGCAGCAGCCCAGAGACCGGCGGCAGTAGTCAGACCTTTGATCTGATTGCGGCGGGTAACGATGATGGTGCCTGCACCCAGAAAGCCAATGCCACTGACCACCTGTGCGCCCATACGCACTGGATCACCGGTACCAAATGTCTGGAAAATATATTGGTTGGTGAGCATTACAAGGCAGGCACCAAGGCAGACCACCATATAGGTACGCAGACCCGCAGGACGGTGCTTTAGTCCTCTTTCAAGACCAATCAGGCCACCGATAATAACAGCAGCCACTACGCGCAGCACTACGGCTAATAATGTAACTTCACGAATTTCCAACGCTTTATCCTCCTTAAATAATTATATGTCATGTCAAATCAGAGCAAGCTCCCGCTTTTGACAGGTGAACAGGAGCACCTGCTTTGCGGATGCAGTCTGTTTCAGAATATCCATTGCTGATGTTAACCGATCATCATCAAAGCGGACGAAAACGTCATCCAGAACCAAGGGGGCTCCCGGGGTCAACGCCTCTGCTACGGCAAGGCGCAGTGCCAGATATAACTGATCTACAGTACCGTCGCTGCGCCACAGGGCAGTGCGGAGCGTGTCCTCTCCGGCAGCACCGGCATGGAGGGCAAGTTCCTGAGTGAGTTGCAGCCGGTCATAGCGGTTGCCTGTCAGCTTGCCAAAGAGCACCTGTGCCCGTTGAGCAATTTTGGGTGCGAACCGTCGCTGCAATTCTCCGGAAACTGAGGTGAGTGTATCGATGGCCAGCAGGGTTGCCGCGTAGATGTCCTCCAGTCGGTCGATACGTTTTTGAACAGAAGCGAGCTGCTGGGCAAGGAGCGTCTCCTGGCCCAGTGTGTGCATTTGTCCATGGTAATGTCCCAGATTCAAATGAAGCTGCTGATGCTCAGATACCGCATCTGTAAGCTGCCGGGCGGTTTCATCCGGGGTGAGTGTGAGTGTGTCGGGAAGAGAAGGGGGTGGGGTGGTCCTTGCCATGGCTGCAAGGGCCGTAGCGTGCTCCTTTGCCTGCACCCAGACCCGGTGTGCCTCCTCCATCCGGTTATGTAGAGAGAGACTGTTCTGCCAACCGTCCAAACACTCGCGTAAAGACGCTCCCTGTGTGGCAAGATCAATGCTTTCTGACAAATTGGCTTTGCGGGTGGATTGGCTGTGTGCCATATTTTCCCATGCTGCTTCAGCATTAGTATATGCCAACATAGCATCGTGGTATGTTTGTGCCGTGGGTGCCCACACATCCGGAGGCAAATCGCCATACCCGGCGATAATATTCTCCCGGTCCCGGGTTTGCCGCTTTTTGCTTCTGAAATGGGCGCAAAGGGTAAAAACTGCCAGCCCCAAAAGGGGAATTGCGGCATAGAGACTAACGAACAAAGCACCGATACCGGCAACAACGCCCAGTCCGCTAAGGATCAGCAAGAAAGGGGACAGGGGCTTACACAGCATGGTGTAGGCAGAAAAATCGCTGTTTGCCTGCTGCAAAGCCTGTTCCGAGGTCAAACCTGAAAAGCATTGGGGTGCTTCCGGCTTTTCCGGAACAGGGGGAAGTGCTTCAGATTGCAGATCGTCCCACTGCATCCGAAGTTTTTCTAACTGTGCGATGGTCTGCTCTACGGTTTCCCGGGAGGGGAGCGTCTTGCACTGGGCGGCTAACTCCTGATACTCCCGGTCGGCTTTGTCTCGGGCAGCATTGGCGGCATCTACCCGCCGGACATCCTCCAAGGAAGCCTGATAAGCAAGTGCAGTCTGGTGGTTTTCCAATTCTTTAATTCGTTGGGCCAGTGCAGCCTGCTGTTGCTCAGTCTCTTGAATCTGTGTTTGTACACAGTGAAGTTGTTCCAATTTGGCGATTATGCTGCCGCGCTCTGCTTCTGCCGCAGGCAGAAGTCCGGTGCGATTGTGCCGGCATTTGTTTTTCAAATCTTTCAGCTTTTGGGCAAGATCATCGCTGGCATTATTTTCATCTCCGGTGGTAACCAAAGCGTTGAGCCTACGGCGCAGGGCTTCGTCTTGAACTACAGGCAGATCGGTCATCCGAATAAAAGCGGTTTTTGTGAATACGGATTTCTCTACACCCAACAGCACTTCACCACAGTTGTCGGCGGTCAGCTCCGGTACTTCAAGACCGCTCTGGGTCTCGTATGCCCGAAAATCTCCAAAAATGGCACGACCTTTGGTGCGCCGCTCGATGGTTATATCCCTTCCGTTCCAGCTCAATTCTATTTTGCCGGACATGGGTTCGCCGGACCAGGGGGCGTAACGCTCCTTATCTGCAAGGGAAGTCTGGGTGGTCCGTTCCCGGGTATCAATGCCGAAGAACATGGCAACCAGAAAAGCGCACCAGGTGCTTTTTCCCCATTCGTTGGGGGCATGGATCACATTCAATCCCGGCTTTAAGGTCAGGGTCTGATGGGAAAGCTTGCCAAAAGTGGCGGTCATGGAATGGATATTCATGGTAGGACCACCTCCTGTCCGTCCAAAAGCTGACGGGAGATCTGCGCGGCGAGGAGGGCTCGTTTTTTCATATCTTCATCTTCAGTATCCATCGCATCGTGGAGCTTTTGGAAGTAAATACCTTCGAAGGTGTCAGAACCGGCACTGCCCCAAATATCCACCGGAGGCGTGGTCTTGTCCCGCAGTTCCAAATTGGGGAAATGGGGGAAAGCCGCCTTTAAACGGTTAAGGTCCACAGGTTTACTGGGACCGGTTAGGGTAATTCGGTAGAAATTCTGGTTGCCTACCGGAGGAAGGATAGAGGATAGAGGCTGGGAGGCAGGAATTTCAAAGTCATAGAATCTGGGGGAGTCCAAAGGGACAAACCGGGCAGTGGTGGTTTCGTCAATGGTTACAACCAAAACGCCCTTTTCCTCCAATTCATCAAAACCCCGGCCCATGGGGCAGCCGGGCCAGGCACACAAAGTTTTACCAGCCCGGAAGGAATCCCTTTTGTGAATGTGTCCCAGAGCCAGATAGTCAAGCCCGGATCGCTTTACCTGTTCTGCGGTGATGGGATTGTATGGGGAGTTGGTTTGGGTAGGATCTCCGTGGAGCACGCCAACTGTATAGCGAGCAGTATGCTCCGGGATGAAATCTGCCAATAGACCCGGGCAGTCCATACCCACAAAACCTGCGCCGTATACCCGGCAGTCAAGCTCCGGTAAAGCTATGGATTCCATTACTGGATGCTTAAAAATGTGTACATTTTCCGGCCAGCGTTCTGTCAGCCAGGGACTGTCGCTGCCTACAAAGTCATGATTACCCGGAGAAATAAATACCGGGATGGCTGCTTCCTCCAATGCTTTGCGGAGTGTTTGCAGCGTGTCCGTGGCATAGGCACCGTCAAAAAGGTCGCCGCTAAGAAGCATCAAATCACAGCCCTCAGACTTGCACACAGACACGATCTTTTCAGGGATCCGGGCCAGAGCCTCCCGCAGCAGCCGCGTCTGCTGCGGATCCCGGAAAAGTATAGGAGAGTCCAAGTGCCAGTCAGCACTGTGTAGTATTTTAATCATAAATATCAACTCTTTCTGCCTTACGGCACAGGCCCGTGTTGGTATCAATGGTAAACAATACTGCTTCCAGCTTTGTTTTACCCTCTGCCCAGCGATAACGCTCTGTTAGGTCGCCTCGGAATTTTGCAATCGACAAATCCGGGCGAATACCCAAAACCGAATGTTTTGGTCCGGTCATACCCAGATCCGTTACATAGCCGGTGCCTTTTGGGAGCACTTGAACATCGGCGGTGGGTACATGGGTGTGGGTACCCCAAAGGGCACTGATCCTTCCATCGAGCATATAGCCCATAGCGAGTTTTTCTGAAGTAGCTTCTGCGTGGAGTTCTACAAAAATCAGTTTGGTATCGATCTGCTTCAAAATCTTCTCAACAAGCAGGAAAGGATTGTCCGGGCCGTAGTCCATATTGCAACGACCTTGCAGATCGATAACTGCTACATCTCCGGCGGCAGTTTCATAAATGCCCCAGCCCTTGCCCGGGGCTTGAGGGGCATAGTTGGCGGGGCGCAGAATACGGCTTGTATCTTCCATATAGTCCACAAGCTCACGTTTTCCGAAGGTGTGGTTGCCCAGGGTAATCACATCTGCACCGGCATCCAATATATCTTCTGCCTGGTTTGGGGTCAAGCCTACCACGGCGGCATTCTCGCCGTTGACGATCACAAAGTCTGCGCCTGTCTGCCGCTTCAGATAACCCAGGGAATGCCGGATTCGGTCCATGCCCGGGTTTCCAACAACGTCGCCTACTGCCAATACTTTAAAATCCATAGCTGTACCCTTTCCAATTCCCGTTTGCCGTTCTGTGGCGCATGAAATGGGGATTTATATATAATTTATATATTATACAATAAAATTCCCTCCAATGCAACATTGGAGGGAATAGAATAAGTAGATAAATAGAGATGTCCAAACAGAGTAGAATAATTGACTTTTGAAAACAACCACTATATAATAATTATATTAATTGAGTTTGCTGTTTGCTGATTATAATATAAAGGATGACATACATTGAGCGGTGTAAAAAAACAGGCTGTTACGAATATAATTTGGAAATTTGCAGAAAGAATTCTGGCGCAGGCAATTTCCTTTGTTGTTACAATTATTCTTGCCAGAATTTTGTCTCCTCAGGAGTTTAGTACAGTAAGTGTTGTAACAATATTCTTTACTATAGCTAACGTTTTTATTTCTGGTGGACTGAATACAGCACTTATTCAGAAAAAGGATGCGGATGCAGAGGATTATTCTTCTGTTCTGTGTGTGAGTACAGGCATATCTGTTGTTTTCTATATAATTCTGTTTATGGCTGCTCCTTGGATCGCAAAAATATATAGACAGGAGCAACTAGTGCAGATTATTCGCGTGATGGCAATATCTTTGCCAGTTTATGCGGTTAAGTCAATATATTGTGCCTATATATCGGCAAATCTACAGTTTCGTAAGTTTTTTTGGGCAACATTAGGTGGAACGATATTTTCAGCAATAGTTGGTGTGTGGATGGCTATCAACGGCTATGGTGCGTGGGCGTTGATAGCGCAGCAGGTCAGTAATACACTTATCGATACGATTATTTTGGTAATCTCTACACCAATGCAAATCCTTTTCCGAGTGTCGTTTAGTAAATTAAAAAAACTCTTTGGATATGGATGGAAGATATTTCTATCGTCATTTCTTGGAACGGTTTATAACGAAACGATTCCCCTTGTTATTGGGATAAAATTTACACCTGCAAGTCTTTCTTACTATACAAAGGGGCGCAGTTTTCCGTCTTATTTAACTACTACTACAACAGCAACCTTATCGGCGGTTCTATTTCCTATATTAGCTAAGCAGCAGGATGACAGGGAAACCCTTTTGCAATATACGCGTCGCTTTATTTGCGTTGCGTCTTATGTTGTATTTCCGTTGATGTTAGGACTTTTCGCGGTGTCCGACCAGTTTGTTCTTTTGGTTTTGACCGAGAAATGGATGCGCGCATCCTATTATATTAAGATTTTTTGCGTTGTTTTTATGTTTGATATGATACATTTCGGGAATTGCGAAACGATTAAGGCCATGGGGCGCAGCGACATCTTTTTAATTATGGAAATTATTAAAAAGGCAAGTTATTTTGTTGTTATTGTGCTTTTTGTGGTCTTTGGAGAAACACCGGAAACTCTATCTTGGGCATTTGTGGTATGTACCGTAATTGCAATTATTGTGAATTCCGTTCCTAACAGAAAGCTGATAGGTTATTTATATAAGCAGCAGATATGTGATTTATTACCAAATCTAGCGATTTCTGCAGGAATGTGCATTGTTGTATATTTAATTGGAAATATCAAGATGGGGGTTGCTTTGTGCTTTGTTCTTCAAATTGGTGCAGGAATCGGCGTGTATTTATTGCTTAGTGTGATTACTAGAAATCCCAATTTCAAATTTCTATTAAATATGATAAGACGGATAAAAGCATAATAGGCTAAGGAGTATGGAATGAGATTTGATAAGACGTTTTTGATGAAAGTTACATCTCCCCGGCGGGTAATCGGCTGGGTCCGCAGTAGGATTGCAGTAAAGAAGATGAACCATGAAATAAATGTCAAAGGGAGCCAAGTCGTTAAATATCTGCAACGGATGATGGAAGATTCGGGGGTGTTCTTTTATTTTGATATGGGAACATTACTTGGAATTATACGCGAGGGAAAGCTGCTTTCTCATGATTTGGATGTAGATATCGCAGTGTTTGTGGATAGGGAAAAAAGACGTGCTTTCCGCGAGTATTTGATCTCGAGAGGCTGTGTTCTCAAAAAGGTTTATAGCGTTGAAGGGCTGGGTGTTGTTGAAGAGTCTTTCTATTACCTAGGCGTAAAATTTGATGTTAATTACTATGAACAGTGTGAGAATGTTGATGTTTGTTACTTGTTGTATAGTATGCCAGAGAAGCAATATGAAAAAAATCAACTTGATGTAGTAAAATTGACAAATCCCCATGTTTGCGGGGTGAAGAAAGTTGCTTTTGCAGGGACAATGGTAAATGTGCCTGAGAATCCTGAGGAATATCTTGCAGTCAGATATGGAAAGAACTGGAGAATACCTGACCGGAAGTATATTTATTGGAAGGGACCCAGTACAACCACGACACAGCTAACAGGATGGAAAAACATACAGGGATAAAGAAAAGCCGCAGTTTCATTCTTAGAAACTGCGGCTTTATTGCCAATTAGCGCTGGTATTCAAACTGCATATCGTAAATATCCACAGTATCGCCGTCCTGAATGCCCATTTCTTCCAGTCGGGCAAACAGACCGCACTTGCGAAGCTGCTGATCGAAGTAGTTCCGGGATTCGTAATCATCGAAGTTGATGTTCATTACCAGCCGCTCCAGCCATGTGCCCGTAACAAGCCATGTGCTGCCCAGATGCTCAATTTGCAGCTCTGTGGGATCTCCGGCTTGTTCAATAACCTCCACATACTCCGGCTCGTAAATAGTAACCGGGGGGAGGGCGCGGAGCTTTTCTGCCACAATACGCATCAGATTCCTTGTACCCTGTGTGGTGCCTGCGGAGATCCCATACAACTCGCAGCCCGCTTTTTCCACATGCTCCCGCAGACGCTGGAGGTTGTCCGATTCGGGCATGAGCAGATCGCACTTGTTGGCGGCAACGATCATGGGGCGGTCGCCCAGATCCACGCTGTAATTGTGCAGCTCTTCGCAAATGGCATCAAAATCCTCCACAGGATCTCTGCCTTCACTGCCGGATACATCGATTACATGAACCAACAGCCGGCATCGGTCGATATGCCGCAGAAAATCGTGGCCCAGACCTGCGCCCTCGGCGGCACCTTCGATGATACCGGGAATATCCGCCATGACAAAGGATACGCCCTCGTCCACATAAATCACGCCCAGATTGGGGAACAGGGTGGTGAAGTGGTAGTTGGCAATTTTGGGTCGGGCGTTGGAGGTAACGGACAGTAGGGTGGACTTACCCACGTTGGGGAAACCTACCAGACCCACGTCAGCCAACAGCTTGAGCTCCAGAATCACATCCCGCTCCTGACCCTTTGTACCTGCCTTGGCAAAGCGGGGAACCTGCCGGTTGGCGGTGGCATAGTGTTGGTTGCCCCAGCCGCCTCTGCCGCCCTTGGCAATGATGTGATCTTCACCGGTGGACATATCCACGATGATCTGGTTTGTCTCTGCATCCCGGACAACTGTGCCGCGGGGAACTTGGATAATGAGAGGCTCGCCCCGCTTACCGCTCATATTTCTGCCCTGACCGTTTTGACCAGCCTGTGCAGCATACTTGCGCTTATAGCGGAAATCCAGCAAAGTGGTGAGGTTGTCATTGACCCGCAGGATCACGCTGCCGCCATGACCGCCATCGCCACCGTCGGGACCTCCGGCGGCTACGTATTTTTCCGGGTGGAAGGCGACAGCACCGTCGCCGCCGCGACCACCGCAGACAGTAATGCGTACTTTATCTACAAACATTGTAAAAACCTCCTATGGATAGGATGTGCTTATGCAGTCATAAATTTCGATTTTTCTCTGTAGGGGCGTGCATTGCAAAGTCGGATCGTAGCCATGTCGTTCTGTGAGCCAAGGAGTTGTAGTGGGGATTTGTCTTCCTAAGACCGCTTGGGCCTCCGACTTCTTTATCTACAAACATTGTAAAAACCTCCTATGGATAGGATGTGCTTATGCAGTCATAAATTTCGATTTTTCTCTGTAGGGGCGTGCATTGCA
>JAZRMP010000018.1:0-4227 GCA_045647705.1 Faecousia sp. | reverse complement strand
ACATGGCAAAAGCGACAAAACTTTACCACAAAAATTGTACATTCTGCTTTGAATTTGGCGGTATTTTGCATAAACGGGGTAAGTTTGGCAATTTGTGTGCGTAACAGAGTCCAAATGGAGCAGTGTCAATTACTTGACTTTTTTCGATTCTTTGCTATAATGCTGTTAATCGCAAAACAGATCCATCTTCGGGGGGCCGACTGCAGTCGGCTGAGATAGGGCTTAGTAGCCTCGACCCGTGAACCTGATACGGTCAGTACCGTCGTAGGAAAAGATGCATATATGGGATTCCTTTTGGACCACATTGCACCTTGGCGGCTGTAATGTGGTCTAAATTATTTTGGAGGGATCTCTATGGAAAAGAAAACAAAAGCAGTGGTAAATTGGCACTATGGACTGCGCCGTCTATGTGAGGGCGCGATGTGCATTGCAGTGGCGGAAATTTTGAGCTTCCTGCCTCTGTACAAGTTTCCCTGGGGCGGCAGCATTGATTTTGCTATGTTGCCCATCATCCTGTTTTGCACCCGGTGGGGGTTTGGTCCGGGCATGCTGGTAAGTACAGCCCACGCTGTTTTGCAGATGCTCTTTGAAGGTGGCATCGCTATTGGTTGGCAAAGTATTTTGGGCGACTTTCTGGTGGCATACGCAGTGTTGGGCGTCGCAGGTCTGTTCCGTGGAAATTTCTGGCTGGGCACAGTTGTTTCCTGTACGGCACGATTTCTTGTGCATTATGTGGTAGGCGCAACGATCTGGGCAGAATATATGCCGGAGGCGTTCTTTGGGATGACCATGACAACGCCGTGGATCTATTCAGCACTGTATAATGGTGCTTATATGGTGCCGGATACGGTGATGCTGCTGGTGGTATATGTGTTGCTTTGCAGAACACCCCTTTGCCGCTACCTAAAGGGAGAGGATATACGGTAAATCCCTGTTTACCGGGCTTTCGCGTTTCCACGAAAACCGAAATTGAAACACAAAAAGTTGCCCTGCCGGGAGGCAGGGCAATTCAATTTAGTGCTGCATACGGAATACTGCCATACCCGGTGCATCCTGTGCCAGAATGGACACCTGGTACATGACCTGAGCCACCTCACCCCGGGTAAGGGTGTCTTCCGCACTCAGGGCGATGCCGTTGTCAGCCATGGCCCGCAGGGAACTTTCGGCCCAGGCAGGGATGGGGCTTTCACTGTCGTCGGTGCAGGTCTGGACAGCCTCCATAGTCTGCTGTGATACCGTCAGATCCAGCGCGTTTTGGAGGATTACAGCAGCCTCAGCCCCGTTGATATGGTCATAAGCACCAAAGCTGCCGGTCTCGGTCTCCGGCAGACCTGCGGTCAAGCCGGAACGGATAGCTGCGGCAAGGTAAGGCTTTAGCCAATCGGGGGTATCTGCGGGGATGTTGGCGTAAGAAGCATCCTGTGTGGGAATATCCAGAGCATTGACCACCATGGTCAAGAACTCGCCCCGGCTCACAGGCTTGTCCGGGTAGAAGCACTCCTCGCCGCCTACCTTTTCGCCTACAAACAGGCCGGTGTTACGCATCCACTCGGCAGCAAAACGACAGGGCTTGCCGGCAGTGTCGGTGTACTGCTTTGCGTCAGTAGGCTTCATAATCTGAATGGTAACAGTTGCCTCCCGGGAAACATTGCCGGCGGGGTCGGCAGCGGTGTAGGTGAAAGAGTCTACACCCACTTTGTTCCGCTTTGGCGTATAAACGAAACTGCCGTCGGCATTCAGGGTAACTTCACCCCGCTTGGGCTGACGGACCAGTGCATAGGTCAGAGCCTCACCCTCGGGATCGCTGGCTTTCAGTTGTGCCTGGTTGGGGAGATTCTTATAAGTCTCCAAAGCAAAATCCTCAGCAACAGGCACCTTGTCCTCTTTGCCACGGATAGAAATGGTCATGGTGGCAGAGGGCTCTACCCGGTTCTCATAGATAGGCAGATAAGATACCTGGGCGGCCTTATCTGTTTCTGTACGCAGAGGGGAAAATGTCATTTGCGCCAGTTGCTCGGCAGTAAGAATGTCTCCGGAGCAAATGACCCGGTTGCCCAACATGACGGTGCCGGTGTCTGCCTGGGGCAGATGGGTGATACAGACCCCAAGAAGTGTTTCATTTTCGGAAAAATCTGTGGATGTGAAGCAGTAAGTGGTGTCGCAGTCTACTTCTGCGGCAAAGGCAATGCTGCCCAGGGACAGTACACAGGCCAGTGCCAGCAGCAAGCACACAAAACGAACTCGGAACATGATAGTAACCTCCTGTATTTGTATTCCGGAGGTATTGTTTGCCAGAGGGATAAAAAATATGCAAGGAGAGAAACTTTCTTCCTTGGAGAAAATTGGGAACAGCATTCCAAGCTGCACGGATGTGTTTACACCAGATGAAAGCTCCGTAAGAATGGTTGTGGAAATGGAGGCAAAGACGTGCTATAATGATAGGGGAAGAGATCTGTGCATACGCTGCCATTGCGAAGGGGGCTATTCTATGAGGATTCAGTTTATCGGTGCAACTCACGAGGTTACAGGAAGCTGTACACTGCTGGAGGTGTGCGGCAAAAAATACTTGGTGGATTGCGGTATGGAGCAGGGGATAGATGTGTTTGAGAATGTTCCCATTCCTGTCCCTGCAAATACCATTGAGGCAGTTTTTCTGACCCATGCCCATATTGACCATTCCGGGATGCTGCCAAAACTTTATAAGGATGGATTCCGGGGGGCAATTTATGCAACTACTGCTACCTGCGATCTGTGCAACATCATGCTCCGGGATTCTGCCCATATTCAGGAATCTGAGGCAGAATGGCACAACCGGAAGGCACAGCGCGCAGGAGAGGATATTGTCTTGCCTGTTTACACCATGGCAGATGCGGTGGGGGCTATATCAAGATTTCGCCCCTGTGATTATTCCCGTATGATTCAAGCGGATGAGGGCGTTGTTGTCCGGTTTTCGGACATCGGACATCTTCTGGGGTCTGCCTGTATCGAATTGTGGCTGACTGAAGACGGCGATACGAAGAAAATTGTGTTCAGTGGCGATGTGGGAAATACCAACCAGCCATTGATCAAGGACCCGCTTCCTGTAGAGCAGACGGATTATCTGGTGATTGAATCTACTTATGGTAATCGGCTCCATGAAAAACCGGGCAATACAGTGGGGGAGCTTGCTGATATTCTACAGAGGACCTTTGACCGGGGCGGTAATGTGGTGATCCCCTCGTTTGCGGTGGGAAGAACACAGGAGATGCTGTACGCCATTCGTCAGATAAAGCAGGAAAAAATGGTAAGGGGACACGACGGTTTCCCTGTATATGTGGATAGTCCTTTGGCGGTGGAAGCCACGGGTATTTTCCTCCAGTGCGAACAAAGCTGCTTCGACGAAGAAACGGCGGCACTGGTGAAACAGGGCATCAATCCCATCTGGTTTGATGATATATGCCTGTCGGTTACTTCCGAGGAGTCCAAGCAGATCAACTTTGATAACCGTCCCAAGGTGATCCTGTCTGCAAGCGGTATGTGTGAGGCGGGCCGTATCCGTCATCACCTGAAGCATAATCTATGGGATGATGCCAATACGATTCTTTTCGTCGGCTATCAGGCAGAAGGCTCTCTTGGCAGAAAGCTCCAAAACGGTGCGCAGTACGTGCGTTTGTTTGGCGAGGATATTTCCGTCAACGCCGAGATCGCGGCACTTCACGGCACCAGTGGGCACGCAGATCAGGCGGGCTTGCTGCGATGGCTGGCAGGCTTTCAGGAAAAGCCAAAGACGGTGTTTGTGAACCATGGTGATGATGCCTCCTGTGTGGTGTTCCAGGCGTTGCTCACCCAGAGGGGATACTATGCAGAAGCACCCTATAGCGGAACGGAGTATGATTTAATCACGGGCCGAATGACGGTCTATGTGGATTCCAAGCCTATCCGGCGAGAGCAAATTACCAAAGGCTCGGCAAGAGCGTGGGCGGTTTATAGTGATCTTTTGGCTGCGGCTGAGGCACTGCTGGCGTTTGTGAGGACGTGCAAGGGCCGTACCAATAAGGATAACGCGAAACTTGCCTCCCAGATTCGCAATTTAATTGAGAAGTGGAAGTAGATATAAGCGTTGACGGCCTTTCCCTATGATATACAAGCACACCACTGCCCAAATTGGCTGTGGTGTGCTTTTTGTGCTGCTATGTTAATGGCGTAACGCTTGCCGACGGGATGAACCAAAGCCTCCCTTGTGTAAAG
>JAZRMP010000017.1:0-22547 GCA_045647705.1 Faecousia sp. | reverse complement strand
GGGATGTAGAGAAAAACAAAAAGATGTCATTCCGACCGAGGCGAAGCCGAGCGGAGGAATCTTTTCTATAATTGGGTGCATAGAGTCCTGTTGCGGTACCCGGCAGAAGCTGCGCCTGGCAAAGCAGGCTTGCATCTTGCCGACCGCTGCCACTCGCTCAGGTCGCTTGCTCTGCCGCAGGCAGGGCTCCCTTCGCTCCCCATCCCGAACACAGAAGTTAAGCTCGTGTGCGCCGACAATTCGTCAAAGCACAAGATACAATGCTACATTTTCCGCAAGCGGAAAATTCCACCTGTATCATGGCTTCTCCTCTCCCCACAAAGCAGGCTTTGCGGAGACCCCCATATCGATGGCGACTGCCCGGGAAGATAGGTAACGCAAACATAAGAGAGTCAGGAGTAATCCTGGCTCTCATTTTATTGCAAAAAGATGGTCCACAGTATCAAGCTGTGGACCATAAATTTTTACTCTTTTTCAGCAACTGCTTTGTGGGCTGCTTCCTGCAATGTGGTGATCAACGTTTCCTCCAGAAAATAATTATCCGGGCGGTAGGTATTTCCTATGCAGCTCTGGCCGGTGATGGTTTCAAACCAAACGCAGGCGTTTAAGTACTGACCGCCGCCGATGTCACCATCGTGGTAGTAGTCGCCCAAACCGCCGTTGACAGCCAACCGGGCACACAGGTTGTCATAGCCACCCTGGCGAACGATCTGCCATGCTTCTCCGGAGTTGACACGGTCTAGCTGGAATTCTTTACAAACAGCAAGAGTAAAGTCCCGGTGAATATTTGTATCGGTTTCCTGCTGCTGGAGGGTTTCCATCTTATAGTTGCTCCGATCATAACCAACCTGATAAGCCCAGGTCTGATGCCAGTAATATTTGGTAAGAGGAAACTGCTGCTTAATGTAACCAAAAATATCGGCAAGATAGTCCTTTGTTAACAGAAGATGGGCGTTTGCATCGTTATTGCTTTTGTTGCGAATGGCGGAGGACGATTCCTGCAAGCTGATAACATCCCAGTTCTGCTGCTCCAGACAGTATTTCAGCGTGGTGCTTTCTATCTTGTTGCGACCGTTTTCGTCGGTGGTATAAAATTCATAATTGGCCTCGCCGTTTTTCCACCAAGTTCCATGCTGCTCCAGGGTGCAACCGGAATAATAGACATTGCACACTCGCATTTTAATGCCGGCGGCTTTTGCCAAACCATGCAGCTCTTCCACATAGTAATAGCAGAAGCTATTGCCGATCATGAGAATGTTAATAGTATCGTCCTGGGCGGGGTCATTTTTTTGCAGAATTTCCATGGTAGGTTCGGTCTCCTTTTCTGTTTCTTTTGCGCCGATGCCTTGAGAGCAGCCGTTGCAGAGAGCGCATAAAGTTGCAAGAACCAATATAAGAGAAAGTATCCTTTTCATGTGATTTCCTCTCCTTTCGCTTGTCATTATAATCCAGACAACGGCAGATAACAAGAGCGGTTTGGATGTTTCTCTTGAAAAATGCAGGCATTTTTGTTAGGATAGGAGAAAAGGAGCTGCTTATGGAAATTATTTATCAGGATGCGGATATTTTGGTTTGCATCAAGCCTGCCCGTGTGCTGTCTACCGATGAACCTGGTGGTTTGCCGGAGTTGGTGCGCAAGGCACTGGGAGAACCGGATGTGGATGTGCGAACTGTCCACCGACTGGATCGGGTAGTGGGTGGATTGATGGTGCTGGCGCGGACAGCTCAGGCTGCTTCAGAGCTTTCCCGGCAGATACGGGACGGTCAATTTGATAAGGAGTATCTGGCGGTAGTTCACGGTGCTCCGGAAGAAGACTCCGGACGGCTGGAGGATTTGTTGCTCCGGGATAAGGCAAGAAAAATGACCTTTACAGTAAAGGCAATGGATAAGGGCGTACAGCCTGCGGCATTACAATACCGGGTAGTGAATAAGGCGGAGGGGATGAGCCGGGTACAGATAAAACTGGAAACCGGCAGGACGCACCAAATTCGGGTACAGTTCGCTTCCCGGGGTCTTCCGTTGGTTGGGGAGCGGAAATACAGTGTCTTGGAGGATACCTGCGAGCTGGCACTATGGTCATGGGGTCTTGGGTTTAACCATCCTACCACCGGGGAGAGAATGAAATTTACTTTGAATCCTCCCGAGGTTTATCCCTGGACGATCTGCTGAAGCAAGGCAGTCATAGCAAGACGGAAGTCCTTATCCTGAGTGGCTTTGCGTTTAGCCGGGCCCTTTGTGTGGCCGCCGGCAGCCCGATATTCCCGGGCTGCATACCGATGAAACAGCAGAGCGTCGATATTATCCTGTGTATATGCCCAGCCATCTTGATGTAGTACCGAGGCATTGCGAGCAAGACACATGGAGGCAAGTCCGTAATCTTGGGTGATGACAATGTCTCCGGCGGCGACGCGGTTCACCAGAGCCAGATCTACACTGTCAGCCCCTTTGTCAAAAACCAAGGTCTGGGCACCCTCCCGGTGAATTTCATGGGCGGTATCGCAGAGCAAAACGCAAGGGATGGAATACTCGCGGCATAACGATACGGCGATGTCTGTTACCGGGCAGGCATCCGCATCAACGAGAACCTTCATAATATCACCTCAATTGGATTATAGCATAAATACAGGGGGACGGATATGGCAAATTACGATTTTTTTCAGAACAGGCAATGTGAATATTTTCCCTGCCACCAAGGTGCAGATCCAGAGTGCTTTAGTTGTATGTTCTGTTATTGCCCATTGTATGTCTTGGGCGATAAATGCGGCGGTCAGTTCACATATAATGAAAATGGGGTTAAAGATTGCAGTGGATGCCTGCGTCCTCATAAGCGGGAGAATTACGAGATGATCCAAAAGCAGGTGGCACAGGTGCTGGAAATGGTAAAAGAACAGCATCAGCAGGAAAAGCCTTGATTTTCTGCCTGTGTGCTGATATAATGGGCGAGTTAATACGGAGGAGTACTCAAGTTGGTCGAAGAGGCGTGACTCGAAATCTCGTAGGCCAGGGAACTGGTGCAAGGGTTCGAATCCCTTCTCCTCCGCCAAAATCGACAAATCTCGGCAAGGGGTTTGTCGATTTTGCTTTTTAGATGAAACTACAAATGATATGCAGATGCTAAAATATGAGCCAAACATTTTAATAATCGATATATTGAAGGATAACTGATAATTATGCCAAAACACCCATTTCCGCCTTTATATGATGAAAATTCAAAGGTACTTATTCTTGGAAGTTTCCCATCTGTGAAATCCCGTGAGCAGATGTTTTTCTATGGCCATCCGCAAAATAGATTTTGGAAGGTTATTTCTGCTGTTATGGATGCCGATATACCTGTAACTATTGGAGAAAAAAGCGATTTCCTGCACACAAAACACATCGCTTTATGGGATGTGATTGCTTCTTGTGATGTTATAGGAAGTTCTGATAGCTCAATTAAAAATGTTGTTGCAAATGACCTTACGGAAATTCTTGAAACAGCGAACATAAAACAGATTTTTGTCAATGGTAAAACTGCCGAGAAGTATTACAACAAATACATCCGTTCCGCCATTGGCAGAGAGGCTGTTTGTTTGCCGTCAACCTCACCCGCAAATGCCGGTTGGCGTGTGGATAGCCTTGTTGAGGCGTGGGGAATCGTTAAATCGTATATGGATTGACTTCATTATTCCATCCAAGAGACACCCACAGGTGCAAGGCTATCTTTGTTTTGATTCGTTTGCATCTGGCGGGACACTTTATAATTGACTCTTGTTTTTCTTGTGCTATAATTTGTTATAAACACGGAGGAGAGGGAGATTATGGAATTTTGTGAGTTTGCTCAAAAGCTGGGCTTTGAAAAATATCCCGAGGCATTGGATGAGCTCTATGCGCAAATGAAAGAGACCGATGCGCCAGCCTGTGATTTGGGGATAATCGATACATTGGAGGAACAGTGGGGCTTCTTCGGTAAGTATTACCGGGTGGTCAGGGAAACAGCAGCAGCAATCAATGCTGACCCTGTTCGCAGTGTGTGGGTCAAGGTGGCGGCAAAATTTGCTTATGACAATCCCTCGGTGCTGGCTAAGACCGTACCTGTACCTAAGAGCGACGGAACGGCTATTACGGATCTGTTGCCACTGCACATTATTTTGCCTCAGGTTCCCGATGCAATAGACCAGTATCGGCGCCGAGGTTTCAGCGACGACGAGGTTCGTAAGCTGATGGGAGGTTTTCGCAGTGGTATCAGCATTGTGGAGGGTCAAGTGGGCAGACCTCAGGTCAATGCGCTGTATTATGGCTGGCTGCTTCACTACTCTAAGGTGGAGATTTTTAATACTGAGGGTTTCCAGTTTGAACTGCGCGCACTGCCACAAAACGCCATGTGGCTACGGAATAAAGAAGACGGTCGTGTGTTGTGTCTAATGTGCAGGGGTACCTTTGATTGTACCGGAACGCAGGTCAAAGGCTCCAAAAATTATGAGGAACCCAAAGATCCGTTTACAGTTTATTTCTATGAGGATGAAGAAAAGTTTGTGGGACATGGGGTGTATGATAATAAGGTGGCCGCCCAGGCTCGGGAGTACCCCAAGGTCCAGTGGGAGTGCATTGCACGCCCGGGGGATAATTGCATGAGCCTACATATTCCCCGCAGGGCGGATATTTCCATGGCAGCACTGGATAAGGCAGTGGCAAGTGCCAAAAAAATTATGAAAGAGCGATTCCCGGATAAGCAGGGCAGGGAGATCTATTGTTCCTCCTGGCTGCTGGATCCTATGCATGGGGTGATTCTGGGACCGGATGCAAAAATGACCAAATTTATGGAGCGGTTCTGCAAACATCCTGTACGCAGTGCAGGCACCAGCCCCTTTGGCTACGTATTCCCTGTGGGAATAAAGGATATGAATGCTTTACCGGAGGACACAACCCTACAGAGGGGTATGAAGAAGCTGTACGTGGACGGCGGCTGTATTTATGGTTTTGCCGGTCTGTTGGTCTGACGGAAGATCTGTTCGGATTCCTTTCCTTTATCCTTAAAAACCGGCATGACTTGTAAGTCGTGCCGGTTTTTCTGGACAACCGGGGGATTTAATGGTATGGTATTGGTAAATACTATTAAAAAACGGGAGGCATTACCTTGCTTCATTTTTTTCGAAAACATGACCAGATTTTTAGATGGCTGCTGCCTACGGCAGCTTACTTTTCCGTGGAAATTCTGGCACTGCTTTTATTGGGTACGGGCAACTGGAGCGGACCGGTGTTTGGGCTGCTTTGGTCGATCCTGCTCTCGGCAGTAGTACTGATACTGCCGAGACTGGCAGGGAAAATCCTCTTTGGGATTACCTATTATTTTATGTTGGTTTGGACCCTTGCCCAAATAGGCTACCACAGTGTATTCAACCGCATGATGTGGCTGTCCAATATCTTTTATGCCGGGGAGGGCGCACCGTTTCTGGCGGATGTTCTGGGGGCCTTCCCGGTGCTTTGGTGGATAGGCGGTTTGCTGCTGATTGCCTTGGGTGTGGTTGTGATTCGCCGGTTTCCGGTGGCACAAAAGAAAAGCTGGCATCGGGTAACCTGTGTGGGTGTTGGTGTGTTTTCTCTGGTGATGCTGTTTTTGATGCCGGAGCTTGTATTTTTGCGGGATTTAAATGTATGGGGAACCCGCTCGGAATATGGACAGTCCTCCTCCTTCCGGGCTACCTATAACACCATGTACGATGCAGAGAATGTGTATGATATTTGCGGCATCTATCAGCTTACCCTCCGGGATGTTTGGAAGCACGCTGTTTACCCGATTACACCGGCGTACCGCAATGAGCTGGAGGCGCAGACTGCTGAGATTAACGAGTATTTTCAAGAACGCGGCAGCCACCAGCGTAATGATATGACCGGTATCTTTGCTGGGAAAAATGTGGTGCTGGTGCTGATGGAATCTATGGACGACTGGATGCTCACACAGGAGGATACACCTACGATTTGCCGGCTGATGGCGGAGGGGATCTGTTTCACAGATTTCTACACTCCAGGCTACGGTACTGCCCGGACAATTAACTCGGAGTTCTGTATGAATACCGGCATTTATCTGCCCACCACCGGGGATTATGTGTTTGACTATGTAACCAATGCCTTTGACCAATCCGTGGCATCCCAAGCCACTGCCAACGGTTATACGGCGGAGGTCTTCCATTACAACAGCCCGGATTTTTATAGTCGGGGCGTGTTTGAACCTGCCATGGGCTACAATGCCTATAATTGTTATGCCGATTACGAGGCGGACAAAGATCGGCTGTATGATGATTGTTTGCTGTTTGACATCCCGGAAATGAATGAGCTGTTCTTCCGCCCGGGACAGACGCTGAACACCATCATCACCCGATCTGCCCATCTAAGCTACACCTACAACGAGGTACTGAGCCACTATGCGCTGAAGAAGTATCCCCAGTATCGGGGTAAATACGGCAGTCAAGAGGAAGACTGTGCCCGGGTCAAGGCAAAGCTGGTAGACGATATGTTTGCTCGGCTCTTGACTGAATTGGAGGAGAAGGGACAACTGCAAAATACCGTGATTATCGGCATTACGGATCACTACACCTACGGTTATAAGAATACCCAGGAGCTGTATGCGTTGTCAGGGGTGGAGCAGACACTCCTTTTAGAACGGACACCCTGTTTTATCTGGTCTGCCGATGGGCCTTCCATGGTGGTGGACAAAACTTTGAATACGGCTGATTTTCTACCTACGGTGCTGAACCTTATGGGATTTGAGCAGTCATACGGTTATCTGGGGCAGGATGCCTTTGATCCCGGTTACGCGGGGTATGCTTTGTTTCCGGATGGGAGCTGGATTGCAGATGGTGTGGTTTGCCAGGTCAAAGGTGGAAAAACAGAAATTCTTCAAAACCGGAAGAACAGGCAGGTAACAGGTACGTTTTTGGAGGAAATGGGGGAAACAACAAGAAAATTCATACGAATCAGCAATCTTCTGCTTACCTCTGATTATTATCAGCATGTAGATTAAAAAATTGTCGAATCCTATGGAAATTCTCCGAAGGCTGTGTTATAATGGATGAAAATGTACTGTAGGAGGAAAATAAATGAGCAGAGCTGACGAAATTTATCGCTCCACGTGTTTGGATATTCTGGAAAACGGTTTTTATGACACCGATTTGGAGGTACGTCCCAAGTGGGCAGACGGTACCCCCGCCCATACTGTAAAAAAATTTGGTGTGGTTAATCGCTATGACTTGCGAGAGGAATTTCCCATCATGACTTTGCGCCGTACCTATTGGAAGAGCGCATTGGATGAGCTGCTGTGGATCTGGCAGAAGAAATCCAACCGCATTGCGGATTTGGGCAGCCATGTGTGGGACGAGTGGGCAGGTGAGGATGGCACCATCGGTAAGGCATACGGCTATCAGCTTGGTGTTAAGTACCAGTTCAGCAACGGCCAGGAGCCTATGGATCAGGTGGATCGGGTGATCTATGACCTGAAGAATAATCCTGCTTCCCGCCGGATCATGACCAATATCTACAATTTCCAGGATCTGCATGAGATGAACCTGTACCCCTGCGCCTATTCCATGACCTTCAATGTCTCCGGCAACACCCTGAATGCGATCCTCAATCAGCGTTCCCAGGATATGCTGGCGGCCAATAACTGGAATGTGTGCCAGTACGCTATGCTGCTGATGATGATGGCGCAGGCTTGCGGCTATGAGGCAGGTGAGCTGGTCCATGTAATTGCGGATTGTCATATCTATGACCGGCACATTCCCGCAGTTAAGGCAATGTTGGAAAGAGAAGGGTTTGCTGCCCCCAAGGTAACGCTTGATAAGAGCATTACGGATTTCTACGCATTTACCAAGGATAGCTTTAAGGTAGAGGATTATCAGTACCATCCCTTTGATTTTGAGATTCCCATGGCGATCTGAGGTGCATTATGGAGCTGATTGTTGCGGTATATGACGACTGGGGCATCGGCAAGGACGGCACCCAGCCTGTGGCGTTGTCTGCGGACAGAAAGTTTTTTCGCCAGACTACCCGTGGGGCTATGGTCATCGTAGGAAGGCGCACGATTGAGGATTTTCCCGGAAAGCAGCCCCTACCGGGCAGAGAAAATGTAGTGCTGACCCGCAGCAGTGATCAAATCCCCGGATTTACCGTCTGCCACAGCCCGGAAGCGGCGGCGGAACTGGCAAAAAAAGCCCATCGGGCAATGGTCATCGGCGGAGGAAGTATCTATCGGCAGATGCTTTCCTACTGCGATACGGCCTATGTTACAAAGGTTCACTGCACACCGGAATCGGATACATTTTTCCATAATTTGGACGCAGATCCCCAGTGGAAACTGGAGCAGGTGCTCCAGTCCGGGGAAGAAGATGGCGTTTCCTTTGAGATGTGCTTGTACCGAAGAATCTAACGCAAACAGCCAAAGGCAGCACGAGCCTTTGGCTGTAAAAACGGAAAGACAACGGCATTGACCGTGTTATACAGGAAGTTATTAACATGAACATCAAAAGAATCGGGATTATTACCGCAGGGGTTCTGGCGTTGCTTCTGACAACCATTACCCTGTTTATATGGCAGGGCGCAGAAAGCCAGAAGATCCTTCGGATCACCGTTGAAGGAGAGCCTGTTATCACCTTGGAATATGGTCAGAGCTATGAAGAAGCCGGTGCTTCTGCTCAGTATACGGCAGGGGAATATACCGCCCAGCCGGAGGTGAAGATAGAAGGCGGCGTGGATACAACCATAGTAGGTACATATCTAATCAAATACGTGGCTGTTCACAATGGCGTGGTGGGTACGGCCTACCGCCGGGTAGATGTGCTGGACACAAAACCGCCGGAAATTATTCTTGTGGCAGACCCGGAAAAGTATACCCTTCCGAACCATACCTATGAAGAGGAAGGCTATACAGCCCAGGACAATCTTGACGGGGATATTACGGATCGGGTATTGCGGCAGGAGACCAGAGAGAAGATTATCTATAGTGTTTCTGATGCCGCCGGAAATAAGACAGTAGTGGAGCGTGTGATCGTTTACAATGATCCTGTTCCCCCGGAGCTGACACTCAATGGTGAGCACCAGATTACTGTTATGGCGGGAACTGGGTTTTCCGAACCCGGTTTTACTGCATCAGATAACTGCGATGGAGATATTACCGGAAAGGTAGCGATCTCCGGCGGTGTGGACATTTATATGCCCGGTACATATACGCTGACCTACACGGTGTCGGACAGCTACAATAACACGGTATCTGATTCCCGCACGGTTACGGTGCTTCCGCAGCCTGCCCCGGAAGTGGTGGTGCCATCGGAAAAGGTGATTTATCTGACCTTTGATGACGGTCCGGGACCGGCCACGTCGGACCTGCTGGATGTGCTGAAAAAATACAATGTGAAGGCCACCTTTTTTGTGGTCAATACCGCTTATATCGACACGATCAAGCGGGTGGCAGAGGAAGGGCATGCTATCGGTATTCATACCACTACCCACCAATTTAAGGAGATCTACTCCAGTGAGGATGCCTTTTTGCGGGATCTTTACAATATGCGGGATATTATTGCCGATATTACCGGACAGACGACCACACTAATGCGCTTTCCCGGTGGCAGTTCCAATACGATCAGCAGTTTTAATCCCGGAATTATGACACGTCTGACTCAGAAAGTAGTGGATCTGGGATTCCAGTATTTTGACTGGAATGTGGACAGTAACGATGCCGGTGGCGCAGGGACTGCTTATCAGGTGTTCCAGAATGTTACCAGAGGAATCGGCAACAAGCAGACGGCAATCGTCCTGCAACATGACATTAAGCGCTTCAGCGTTAACGCAGTGGAGCGAATCATCAACTGGGGGCTTAGTAACGGTTATACGTTCCTGCCCCTCTCTCCCAACAGCCCCGGCGCCCACCATGGGGTAAACAACTGATAAAATACCCCGATGCGTTGGCATCGGGGTATTTTCGTTATTGAACATGGTTGTGATTGCTGATATGATCCTCACAGTAGCAGAAATACCCTTTGCACCGGGAGCAGTAACGAAATTCCAGGTCAGGGTGGGAGTGATCTGTGCGACCGCAGACGGTGCAGCGATGGGTGTAAGGGGCTTTCGGCTGGGATTTTGCTGCCTGATAGGAACCGGCAGTCTGGAAAGGAATAGGACCTTGTTTGGACTGTCGGGGTGATTTCCGGAACAGGCGGCGGAAGTTTGTCTGCCAGGAGAGGGGGATAATATTAAAAACATCTTTGCCAAAAAACAGAAAATAGTTGGTCAGAGAAACCAGAGGGAACAAATTGGCTGGGAAGCTACCGGAGAGAACCCCCAAAAGGATCAGCACAAGATCGAGCATTGCCAAAATCCATGCCTTCACGGGAATAAAGAAGAAAAGCAGGAAATGGGCGTTGGGATACAGGGTGGAGTAACTAAGAAGCAGGCTTAAATTCAAATAGTAGGGATCTGCCACTGTGCCGAAGATCATGGAGAAAATATCCATCATCACCACGCCCATCAGGTAAAACAAGTTAAATCGGAAAGTGCCCCACGCATTCTCAATGGCTCTGCCCAGAGAAAAGTAGCACAAAGAGCTGATAAGCACCATAAGGATGCTGCCATAGCTAAAAGCACCGGTAAATACAAAAGTAACCAGTCGCCATACCTGCCCTTGGAGGATCAAATCCCGGTTAAAGCACAGGGCAAGATACAGGGTGTAGCTCTTGTCAAACATGCTCATGATATAAACAATGGCATTTGCGACCATTACGAACAGCATCAGGTTGGGAATGCCTTTGGTGCGGTTTGTGTAGCAAAAACGCTCAAATCGATTGCGTAAATTTTTCAATTTGCTCATCTCCTGTGTAGATTGCTTACATGATACCAATTTATTGGCAAAAAGTCCATAGCGGAATTGTGAACAATTTCCCGCAAAAAGTCAAAATAACAGTTGACATATAGGGAAAAAGGAGTAAAATAATCTAGAACTGCATACTAGCCTTATCAAGAGCGGTGGAGGGAACGGCCCAATGAAACCCGGCAACCTACGAAAGTGTGGTGCCAAATCCGGCGGCAACGAAAGATGAGGATTCGATAGAGCACACATCGAGTCCTTCGATGTGTGCAGATTTTTTTGAAGGGACTTATGATTATGGAAAAGAGATTATTTACCTCTGAATGTGTTACCTGCGGCCACCCGGATAAGGTGGCGGATGCGATTTCTGATGGCATTCTGGATGCCTGTCTGGAACAGGACCCCAATTCCCGGGTTGCCTGTGAGGTGATGGTAACAACGGATTTTTGTGTGATCTGCGGTGAGATCACGACCAAAGCAGATGTGGACTATGCTGCTGTTGCGCGCCGAGTCATTCGCTCTATTGGCTATACCCATGCTGACACCGGTTTTTGTGCCGATACAGTGCAGATTTTGTGCAAGGTCCATACCCAGTCTGCAGACATTGCTATGGGTACCAACGATCAGGTAGGCGGTGCCGGCGATCAGGGTATGATGTTCGGCGGTGCATGCACCCAGACACCGGAGATGATGCCACTGCCTGCAGCTTTGTCCCGTGCGCTGAGCAATCGGCTTACCCAATGCGTACGGAGCAATGACCTGCTGCGCCCCGACGGAAAGACCCAGGTTTCCGTGGAGTTTGACGAAAAGGGCAATGTGGTGGGTATTGATACAGTGGTTGTATCTGTGATGCACACAGAAGATTTTGAAATCAGTGAGTTGCGCCGTTATATCCGTGAAGGGGTGATTGCCCCCGTGTTGCAGCAGTATGGTTTTGATATTGCAGATGTGGCACATATTCACATCAATCCCACCGGAAAGTTTGTCATCGGTGGGCCTGATGGGGATACCGGTTTGACCGGTCGCAAGATCATAGTGGATACCTACGGCGGTTATTTTTCCCACGGAGGCGGCGCGTTCTCCGGTAAAGACCCCACTAAAGTGGATCGCTCCGGTGCTTATATGGCGCGGTACATGGCGAAGAACTTGGTGGCTGCGGGTTTGGCACAGCAGGTACAGGTGCAGTTGGCTTATGCCATCGGCGTTGCGGAACCGGTCTCTGTCCGGGTGGACAGCTACGGCACCGGCAAGCTCCCGGATGCGGAGCTGACAGCACTGCTTCGCAAGACCTGTGATCTTACCCCCGCCGGTATTATCCGCAAGCTGGAGCTGCGGACACCCATTTACAGCAGGACTGCCCGGGAAGGCCACTTCGGCGTAGAGAATCTTCCTTGGGAGAAGCTGGATCTTTCCCTGAAACTGAAGGAATTGGTGCAGGTCTGATGCCGATATTTGGCAGCCGATTCTCATTGACTTCCTCCGGGCAAGACGATATACTAAAAGCATAGATTTGTACCAGAATAGAGATGAATACTATGAAAAAAACTGCAATTTGGAATATTTTATGTGCTGTGGTATTGGCATTGCAATTGGTGGCAGAGGCACTGACAGCGGCAGTGATCCTGCGATTGAATATGCTGCCGGCCAAATATACGGCAGTGCTGATTGCGGCACTGGTTATGCTGGGGCTGCTGACAGGACTGTTGATGTTTTTGCGTTATAAAAAGTCGGTGGGAGCAGTTCGCAGGATTGTTGCCTGTGTTCTTGCGCTTTTGGTTGTATGCGGTTGTGCCGTGATTTCCAAGGTGGTTTCCGATGCCTATGAAACAATGCATGCCGTTACCGGTACACAAACGCCCACGGACATCAGAAATATGTACATTTTTGTGCGTGAGGATGATCCTGCACAAACGCTGGAGGACACGGCAGGTTACCGCTTTGCCATTGTGGAAAGCTATGACCAGATTCACAAGGAGCAAATCGGTCTGCTGATCGAAGAAGAAACGGCAGGGAAGATCCAGATGGAGCAATATACTACCGGTCAGGCGTTGGTGGATGCACTGTTGGCAGAGGAAGTAGATGCCATTGTGATGAACGGTGCCGGCATGGTGCTGCTGCTGGAGGACGAGAAGTATGCAGATCTGGAGCAAAGGATCAGACAGCTCTACTGTGTGCCATTGAGTCAACTGGAGGGAACAGATTCCACAGTACCCCAGGATACCCAGCCCCCTGTAGCAGAGGGATCTATAGCCAGTCAGCCCTTTGTGGTCTATATTAGTGGCTCCGATACCCGGAGCTCCAAGCTGAATGTGAGCAGAAGCGATGTGAACATTCTGGCTGTGGTCAATCCGGTAACTAAACAGGTTCTTTTGCTTAATACGCCAAGAGATTACTATGTTCCCAATCCTGCAGGTAACGGAAAGCTGGACAAGCTGACCCACTGCGGTCTATACGGCACAGCTTGTTCTATGGAAGCACTGGGCACGTTGTATGGCTTACAGATTGATTACTATGCACAGATCAATTTTACCGGCTTTAAGACGCTCATTGATGCGGTTGGCGGCATTACCGTATACTCCGATCAGGCGTTTAGTGCCTATGGTGAGCCGTTCCAAAAAGGCGCGAATCATTTGGATGGTGAGCGTGCACTCTTGTTTTCCCGGGAACGCTACAACCTGGCAGGTGGAGACCGGAGCAGAGGTAAAAACCAAATGAAGGTGATTACAGCTCTGATTGAAAAATTGACCAACGGAACAACGATTATTTCAAATTACTCCCAAATTCTCGGCAGCTTGGAGGGTATGTTCAAGACCAATGTGAGTATGGACCAGATTGGACAGTTGGTTAAAATGCAGCTAAATGATATGGCAAGCTGGAATGTGCATTCCTTTGGAGTGTCCGGCAATGGGGGCAGCGAGATTACCTATTCCGCACCGGGTCAGCATCTGTATGTGATGCACCAAGATGAGGAGATGGTCGCCCATGCGGCAGCCCTTGCCCAAAAGGTCGTTGACGGACAGACGCTAACGGCGGAAGATGTGAAATATTCCTAAAATATAAAGGACGGTTTAACCGTCCTTTATATTTTCTTTGCAATTCGGAAAGAATGTGTTATGATAGATTAATAAAACAAGGGGATGGAGGGATTCCATGCTGGACTATATCAGAATTGCCTGCGCAGTACCGTCTGTGCAGGTGGGAAATGTTACGAAAAACGCTGAGGACATTTGCGGTTTTCTGAAAAATGCCGATGCGCAGAAGGTGGATGTGCTGGTGTTTCCGGAGTTGGCACTGACCGGCTATACTTGCGGGGATTTGTTCCTACAGCACTCTATGCAGCAGGCGGTGAATACCGGGCTGGAAAAGATCGTTGCCTGTAGTGCCCAGCATCCCGCAGTAACGGCTGTGGTAGGTCTGCCTGCGGTTATCGATCAGCAGCTTTATAACTGTGCTGCGGTGATCGGTGAGGGGCGGGTGCAGGCACTGATTCCTAAAATGTATTTACCGGACTTTGGTGAATTTAGCGAGAAGCGATGGTTTGCGGCAGCAAAAGATCTGCGCCGGCAGGTTGTTGTGGCAAGGGAATTGGGGCTGGATGCCGAATATACCATCCCGGTATGTGCAGAGCAGCCGGTGGTCATTGGAGACGGGGTGCTGCTTGGGGTGGAGATATGCGAGGATCTCTGGGCACCGATTTCCCCATCTGCAAAGCTTGCTCTTTCCGGTGCGGAAGTGATTGTTAATCTGGCGGCAGCCAATGAAACGGTGGGAAAGCGGAAAGACCGTGAGGCATTGGTCAAGCAACAGTCCTCCTCTTGTACTTGTATCTATGCGTTCTGTTCTGCCGGTGCTGCTGAATCTACGCAGGATCTGGTGTTTTCGGGACACAGCCTTGTGGCGCAAAACGGCACCGTTATCGGTGAAAATGAGGCACTGCTGGATACGGATTATATGCTGATTACAGATGGGGATTTGGGCGTCATTCGGGCAGAGCGCAGCCGGAATACATCCTTCCGGGACGCGGCTACAGTCAATGGGACTGTGGCCCCGGTGCGCCCGGCAGAAAGCCTGCGCCGGAGTTTGCGCAGCGATGGCAGCTTTTCCAGCGTATCCAAGCACCCGTTTGTCCCGCAAGGGGAAAAGGAACGGTTGGCGTATTGTCTCGATGTTTTTGAGATCCAGGTGGCGGGACTGAAGCACAGATTGGAAACCATCAATGCATGTCCTGTTGTGGGTATTTCCGGCGGATTGGATTCTACACTGGCACTTTTGGTTGCAGTGGAGGCGGTGCGGCAGCTCGGTCGGCCGGTTACGGATGTGCATGGCATTACCATGCCCTGCTACGGCACTTCTGACAGAACCTATCGCAACGCGTGGGAATTGATGCGTAAACTGGGGGTCAGCAGCCGGGAGATCAATATTCGGGAGGCGGTAGCCACCCACTTCCGGGACATTGGACATGATCCTGAAAACCATGATACCACCTATGAAAATGCCCAGGCCCGGGAGCGCACCCAGATTCTTATGGACTACGCAGGCAGGGTAGGAGGCATTGTGGTGGGCACCGGCGATCTGAGCGAACTGGCGCTGGGATGGTGTACCTACAACGGCGACCACATGAGTATGTACAGTGTGAACAGCTCTGTGCCCAAGACAATGCTTCGATGGGTCATTGCGGCAGTTGCCGAGCAACCGGAGTTTATCTGCGCAGGAGATGTGCTGGAAGATATTTTGGATACACCCATCAGTCCGGAACTGCTGCCCCCGGATGCTACGGGCAGCATCAGTCAGCAGACTGAGGATATTGTGGGTCCCTATGCGCTGCATGCCTTTTTCCTGTATTATATGATTCGCTACGGTTTTGGTCCCCGAAAGCTATATCATCTTGCATCCTGTGCTTTCCGGGAGGATTTCGATAGTGCAACAGTCAAAAAGTGGCTGATTACCTTCTGCCGCCGGTTCTTTACCCAGCAGTTCAAGCGCAACTGCCAGCCGGACGGGGTCAAGGTAGGCGTTGTGGGCTTTAGCCCCCGTGGGGATTGGCGTATGCCCAGCGATGCTTCCGCCAGAATTTGGCTGGATGAAGCGGAAAATCTATAATAGAAAGCTCCCATGTTCAACATGGGAGCTTTTCTGTTAATAACCAAAACCCCAGGAAGGGAAGTGGTTGCTTTCTTGTTGGGGGCTGCTTTGCTGTTCCAGGGCGTTTTTGACCTGTTCACCCACGGTAATCTCTAGTTCCAGGGTGTTTCCCTGACGGTAGACGGTCAGTCTCAGTACTTGGTCCGGCTGGCTGTCGCCTACAATGGCGATTACATCGCTGGAACCTGTAATGGCAGTGCCGTCAATCTGGGTTATAATGTCGTTGATCTGTAGACCGGCTTTTGCTGCGGGGCTGTCTTCTGCCACGGATTTGATAGCTGCGCCCTGAGGCAGACCGTAGCTCTGTGTTTCCTGACTGACATCCGTTACGGAAATGCCAATATAGGGTTTGGAGATATAGCCCGTTTCGATGATGCTTTTCACAATGGAACGGACATGATTGACAGGAATGGCAAAGCCAATATTATCAATAGAAGCCTCAGATCCTGAGCTGGAGTATTTTGCGTTTGTGATGCCAATGACTTCTCCATACAGATTAAATAATGCACCGCCGGAATTGCCTGAGTTGATGGCACAGTCTGTTTGCATCAGACGCATAGTTACCCCAGTGGATGTGGTAATTTCCCGGTCCAGTGCACTGACCGCACCTACAGTCAGAGAAAAAGTTAGTTCTCCCAAAGGGTTGCCAATGGCGGCAACGGTATCACCCACATTAAGATTTTCTGAATCACCAAGGACCACAGGTGTCAGACCGGTGGCGTCTACTTTTAAAATAGCAATATCATTGCTTTCGTCATAACCGATCAGCGTGGCATCCATACTGGTTCCATCGTAGAAAGAAACGGTGATCGCGCTGGAGTCCTCGATCACATGAAAATTTGTCAGGATATATCCGTCATCAGAAATGATAAAACCGGAGCCGGAGGCGGCAGAGGTGGTCTGATACCCCCAGAAATTGGTGGTTACAGAAGTGGTGATACCGACAGTGGAGTTGACATTGGCAGCGTATACCTCTGCCGGAGTCATTTGCTGATCGGTATCGATCCTTGTAATGTCTATCACTGTGTTTTGCCGATGTCCCTCCAAAATGGTCGAACTGGTTCCGGATGCGGTCCTTATGCGGTCTTGCATGGCGAGGATGCTGCCGGAGGTACCCAAAATTCCACCTAACAGGGAACAGATCAAAGCAATGGCAATCAGTCTGCCGGAAATTGCAGGCTTTTTTCTTGGTGTTTCTTCAGTGTTCCGGGTGTGTTTGGGTGGTTCGGACTGTTCGTGGGATACTTCATGCACGTGGGATGGGTCGTTATGATCTTCTTGACACATATTGGTTCCTCCTTTTGTTTTTTGTCATTTGATTTTATCTTACCACTGCTTACTGAATGCACAATGAATATTTTCTAAACAGTTTGTAAATGCACAGCAGGTGTACAGCCATTTTATGTAAGAGAGTGAACAGCCATACATTTTTGACGAAAATCCTATGTAAAAAAGCCAAAAATCAGCCAAAATTTCATATTGTAAAAGAGAATAAAAAGTGATAGTATAGTGTAGATACACTTGTTTTTGGTTCGTGGACACACCACGGATACCAGATCGAAGGTAACGGAGGTTTGGAAATGAAGTACATTGTAATACTGGGCGACGGTATGGCAGATGAGCCATTGGAACAGTTAGGCGGCAAGACACCACTGGAATATGCCAACATCCCGGTTATGGACGCTTTGGCAGGAAAAGGAGAATTAGGACTTGCCAAGACGGTACCGGACACCATGAAACCGGGAAGCGACGTGGCAAATCTGGCGGTGCTGGGCTATGACCCTCTCCGGAATTACTCAGGACGATCTCCCCTGGAAGCACTGAGCGTGGGTGTAGAGATGGGGGAAGAGGATGTGGTTTTCCGGTGCAATATTGTAACGCTGACGGAGGATGAACCCTATGCGGAAAAGATAATTTTGGACCACAGCTCCGGTGAGATTGCAACGGAAGATGCGGATGTTTTGGTAAAAGTTCTTCGACAGAATTTGGCTAGCGAGGAATTTCAGCTTTACACCGGCACCAGCTACCGTCATATTATGGTATGGAAGGGCGGAAGGGTGTTGGATATGGAGCAGCCCCATGACCATCTGGGCAAGCGAATTGGTCCATATCTTCCTAAAGAGCAGGTGTTCCGGGATATGATGGAGAAGAGTTTCGCTCTGCTCAATGCCCATCCTATGAATATAGAACGGGCGGAGAAGGGCCTGAACAAGGCAAATTCCGCATGGTTCTGGGGCGCGGGCACAAAGCCGTCCCTACAGAATTTCAAGGAAAAGACCGGCAAAAAAGGCGCAATGATCTCCGCAGTGGATTTGCTCAAAGGCATTGCGGTGGGTGCAGGAATGCAGGTGGTTGAGGTGCCAGGCGCCACCGGCTCTTTGCATACCAACTATGAAGGAAAAGCTTTAGCTGCGGTAAAAGCGGTGCTGGAGGATGGCTGCGATTTTGCCTACGTCCATGTGGAAGCTCCGGACGAAATGGGACATCAGGGCAGTGTTGGTAATAAGGTACAGGCTATTGAGAATCTGGACAGCCGTGTGGTTTCGGTAATCAAGGAAAAGATGGATGCCTCCGGGGAGGATTATCGGTTGTTGATTATGCCCGACCATCCTACCCCCATTCGATGTCGTACGCATACTGCTGATCCGGTACCGTATATTCTGTATGACAGCACCGTGGAGCGCAAAGGAATTGGCCGGTACACAGAAAAAGATGCGGCTGCCACCGGGAACTATGAACCCGAGGGCTATAGGCTCATAGACCGCCTGTTGAAATAAGAAGGGAAAGATAACTATGTATCAGGTACACTATTTGAACAAAATATCTTCCAAGGGAGTGGCTTTGTTTACTGAGGATTATCAGGAAACGGAAAAGGTTGAGCAGGCAGAGGCGATCCTTGTCCGAAGTGCTGCTATGCACGATATGGAGTTTTCCGGGGAGTTGAAGGCCATTGCCCGTGCCGGAGCAGGTGTTAACAATATTCCTCTGGACCGTTGTGCAGAAAAGGGAATTGTGGTGTTTAACACCCCCGGTGCTAACGCCAACGGTGTTAAGGAAATGGCAATCTGTGGCATGCTTTTGGGCAGCCGTGATGTGGTAGGAGGGATCCAATGGGTCCAGTCCATTAAGAATGAGGGCGATGTTTCCAAAAAGGTAGAGAAGGGCAAGTCCCAATTTGCCGGCAATGAGATTATGGGTAAGCGTTTGGGTGTCATTGGTCTGGGTGCGATCGGCGGTCCTCTTGCAAATGCAGCCATTGGTCTTGGTATGAAGGTCTACGGCTATGACCCCTATATCTCTATTCATGCTGCATGGCATCTGGACAGTCATATTATTCCAGTGAAAACACTGGAAGAAATTTACGAAAAATGCGATATCATTACGATTCACATTCCTTTATTGGACAGCACCAAGCACATGATTAATGCGCAGACCTTGGCTGCAATGAAGGACGGTGTAATCCTTTTGAACTTTGCCCGGGATCTGCTGGTGGATGATGATGCATTGGAGGCAGCACTGAAGTCCGGTAAGGTGAAGCGTTATATCACCGACTTCCCGAATGATAAGACCGCAGGTATGGAAGGGGTTATTGCTATTCCGCACTTGGGTGCCTCTACCGAAGAATCTGAGGACAACTGCGCTAAGATGGCGGTCCGGCAGGTGATGGATTATCTGGAAAACGGCAATATTACCAATTCCGTAAATTATCCTGCATGTGATATGGGTGTGTGTACAAAGCCCGGACGTGTTACAGTGCTACACCGGAACATCCCCAACTCTATTGGTCAGTTTACCGCCGCGCTGGCTGCGGATAATATCAACATTTCCGATATGATTAACCGAAGCAAGGGCGAATACGCCTACACCATGCTGGATCTGGATGAACCCACTCCGTCGGCTGTAGCAGAGCACCTGCAAAATATCGAGGGCGTGTTCCGCGTCCGAGTTATCCGATAAAAAAGCCTCTCTCTGATGAGGGAGGTGGCAAAAATCTCTGATTTTTGACGGAAGGAGAGAAAATTCTCTCCCCCAGTCTTTTGCTTCGCAAAATCCAGCCCCCTCGTCAGTAGGGGCCTTCTTTAGCAATTACCTGTAGTGGTGTAACAGCCGCAATCGTCTTCGGGCGGCTCTTTCTTGCAGTCGCAGCCTCTGGGCGCAAATTGGGCCGAGGGGAAAGGAATCCGGGAGAACATTTCACAAGGGTCCTCGGCGCATCCGGGGGAATCGCAGCATTCCTTGGTGGGGATGCTGTAATCCAGAACAGGGACGACAAGCTGTGCGCTCCGCTCTAGCCGTATGATAGAGAATTGACCCAGCGTAACGAACAATCTGCGGTTTTCACCGGAAAGTACCAGCTCGTCATCAAACATTTGCAGGATGCACTCGGGGATCTGGACTACGGTGCTTTCCTTGCAGGGGCAGTCGCAGACTTCCCGCACCTTAGGGCTGAGGACCATAGGATCCAATACCTCCACCACGGACACCAATTCGCTAAGTGTCATTAGGCGGCTGCCATATCTTCAAATTTCTTCAGCACCACACGGACATTGCCGCTTTTATTGACCGAAATATGGTCAATAATCCGGCGCATATCCATATTGGTAACAGTTTCTAATTCCAAAAATCGAAGGATCTCATGACGGTAGTGTTGAATAATTTGCTCTGCGTTGTTGATGATCTGCGCTGACTGGGCGATTTGTTCTAAATCCAAATCCACAGCCTTCAGTTCTTCCGCAACACTGGCAAGCTTGTCTTTCAATTCTGCCATACTAATCAGGTCGTTGGCATACATTTCTTGATACCGGTCCTTTTTGCTCAGCAGCTTTTTTCGCTTAAGATCAATTTCCTGCTTGGCCTGTTCCGGGTTCTGGGCTTCCGGAAGCTGTTTATTTAGGCTTGCCAAGATACTCGCCACAAAGACACCCTTGTCTTCTATCAAGGATGCAAAGTATTTGCGAAGCTCCTCTATCAGTTCCGGCTCATCCAGAATTACACGGTTATCGCACTTCTCTGCTGTGTACTGATCGTTGGTAACGCATCGCCAGTATACCCGGGTGTTTACATATGTATAGGTCTTCCGAGTGAAGGACCTGCCACAATGTTCACACTTGATGAGCGTGGAGAATACATGTTTGGAACTGTATCTGGCATCTCTGAACGGCTCACCGGAGTCGTACTTACTTCGCCGGGAATCCATGATCTCTTGCGCTTTTTGAAAAACCTCCGGGGTCACAATGGCCCAGGACGGACGCTGGTGATAGAAGTGATCCTCTTTTGGGATGTTCACTTGCTTTCCGCTCAAGAAATCTTCAATCTCATACTTGTGGTTGACTAAAATGCCGCAGTACAACGGGTTCACAAGCACCCGCCGAACGCCTCTTGCATTCCAGTCATTTCCGTATTTGGTTTTGTCATTGTCTCGATTTAGGGTCATACTGATAGTTCGGCAGCCTAACCCCTGTTCATTGTATAGGAAGAATATCTTACGGACGATTCGGGCCTCCTCCGGGTTGATCTCCAAAGTGAACTTGTCGATCCGGTCATAGCCAAATACCCGCTGAGGAACGCGGCCTTTTTCCGCATTGATCTTTTTTCCCCACTTGACACGCTTGGAAAGATTGTTGCTTTCCTCCTGTGCCATTGCAGAAAACAGGGTCAGCACGAACTCGCTGTCTCCCATAGAATCCATATTGGCTGTGAGAAACAGGGTGTTGATACCCATAGATTTCAGCTTGCGGATACTCTGCAGGGCATCCACTGTGTTTCTGGCAAAGCGGCTGATATCCTTAACCACCACCATATCGAACAGGCCCAGCTCCGCATCCCGTAAAAGCCGTTTGAATTCCTCACGCTTTTTCAGGGATGTTCCGGTGATGCCTTCATCCGCATATAAGCGGAATAGTTCATGGCCGTTCCGTTTGGCATACTCCACAAAGAATTCCTTCTGGTGGATCAAGCTATCAATCTGCTCGTCCTTGTCCGTCGAGACACGACAATATGCAGCTATTTTCATTTGTTGGTTGCTCCTTTCTGTCAACCAACCCATATCCTGCTTTTATTATAGCATAAAATGCAAGAAAGGGGAACAACGAGATTCCCCTTTCCGGATGTAGGTTGGTCAACTAACAGCTACCCTGCTGTCCCAGTATTGAGAGAGCAGCTTGTCGATCAAAATCTTTTGAAGTTGCTGTTCAAACTCCTTTGGGGTGTTAGGGTTCACAAAGGTAAAGGTTAGTTGCACCTCTTGCTTTGCCATCGCACGGCCCCCCTTCCTTAAAGCAGAGGGAAACCGAACCTCAACAGCCCCTCAGCGGTCCTTTTTGTCGCTTTTTACTTTGTTTTCCTTGCCTTGCGTTAGCAAGGCTGCGTCATTCGCACCAAAAATCGAGCAAAAACTACTCGCTGAGGGGTGCTATGCAGTTTCCAACAATATGCTTTTTTCAAGATAAAGAAAATCACGAAGGGAATACCGTTTGGTATTCTCAAGGGATTTTCTGCGATATTGGGAAAAGCAGACCGTTGGAAACCTATTGACGTTCGGCTTCCCTCTGCTTAAATTCTATTAGGAATGAAGGC
>JAZRMP010000016.1:0-19357 GCA_045647705.1 Faecousia sp. | reverse complement strand
CTGGAGTGGCGCCGCTAACGCTGCGCCACTCCGCTTAAAACTTAATAATCTACACAAGGGGCCTCTTTTTGTACTGTCCGCACAAACTGGGGCAGTCTAGGCAACCCGGTCTTTTTCTGATTTATTGAGATACGGTTTCATCGGTGATGATCCGCATCGCCTCTTGCTGGCTCATACCTGCTGCAACAGCTTCCTTCCGGGCAGCATTTACAGCCTGAATGGTTTTTACCCGCTTGCCATCCAGCTCATATCCCTTCATTGCCCACAGGGTCAGAAGCCATGCCACCATCGGCACAATACAGAACAAGGCAATTACCACCCAATTCATCCCCTCCACATAAGCGGTAGCCTTGGTGGGTAGCTCGGAGACACCGATAAACAACAGCGCAACACTGACCACCGTGGCAGACAGACTGGATACCAGCTTATCAACCAAAGAAAACAGCGTGCCCATAATGCCGGGAATAAACTTGCCACTGCGGTAAGTTTCGTAGTCGGCGCAGTCCGCAACCATGGGGATCGGCATATCGGCGGTGGCATAATACGCACCGTAGCCTACACCGAAGAACAGCACAAACAAGATGGTATACAAATTGATATTCAGTGCAAAGCCCTCGCCCAACAACTTGCCGGTATAAACGGAAAGATTCCATGCAGGGTCGCCCTGTTTCCACAGAAGCAGCATCACCAGAACACCCACATAGCACACCAGTGCCACCGCCACATAGGTCATCAGGGATTTTTTCTGACCGTGTTTCTGAGATGTACGAACTGTCAGCAAAAAGAAAGGTACCGAAAACACATATCCCACAATCATCATGGGCAGATACAGATTATCGTAATTACCCATCATACAGCTATACAGCATAATCAGAACGGTCATGTTGGTTGCAATGGACAGTGCCAGCTTGCAGCCGCCGCCCGCCACCATCAGCTGTTGCAGAGGCTTGTTGTTCTTAATAATGCCGATGTACTCAGAAACTTTTACCTGTTCCTGCTTGCCGCCCAAACCAAAGTATTTGGTCTGATCCTTCTCCCAAATACCGATCACTGCCAGCACCGTCAGTGCCACAGATACCACGATACCGATAGGGGTCATAATCGCAAACCAGGTGGCATTATAGTCCCCGGCAAATCCATCGCCTGCAAGAATCGGACCGACAAACTGCATAACACCCATGCCCGCCAGAGAGCCGATAGTATTGAAAATCGTAAACAACGGTCTTTGTTTGGGGTCGTTGGTCAGCACAGATTGGGCAGACCGGGTAACAGAGGGCTGGAAGGTGTAGCCGATGACCCACACCGCATAAAGAATAATAAACAGAGTATAGCGTAGCCAAAGCATATACTCCGGAACCAAGGGCGTCAAAATATACAGCGCCACCACAGAAACTGCCATGACCGCATTGCCAATCACCATAAAGGGTCGGAATTTGCCAAACCTTCCGTCGGTTTTGTCCATGATCGCGCCGATAATGGGGTCGGTGATCGCGTCAAAGACACGCATTCCCGTAACCATAAAGGACGCAAAGACCATGGCAAGTCCCAACACCTTATTGCCGAAGGTAGCGATATAGGAAAGGATCAGCACAAAATATACGTTGGTAGCGCCGTTGTTCATAGGAAACAAGGCAAGCTGATAAAATTTTGCCCGGTTCATACCGTTAGAGTCATTCATGTGGGAACATCCTTCCTTTGTATGATAAATTTCAAAATCGAAATTGACAATTTCCCGTATTTAAGTCCAGTTGCCGCCACCGGCTGTCTTCTTGTTCAGCTTATATGCCTTGACCGGACTGGGTGTAAAGTGCAGCACCGCTTCATCCCGCACAGCCCCGGATACCGCTTCCAATTTCGTGTTTTCTTCCAACATCACCCGGAAAGTAAACACTTTGCCGCCGGCGCATTTGCAAGACTTTGTAGCTACCTCTTTGCCATCAGCATAGAGCGTAACGCTCTGGCAGTTGGTATAGACCTTCACCGTGGTGTACTTCTCCGGACGATATTCATACCGTTTGCCGGCAATATGCACCATCGGTTCAGGATTCCAATATGCCTTGTACAGATAGAAACTGTCCTTTTTGATCTTTCGGTCAAAGGTTACCAGTCCCTTGTGGTTCATGCCCGGTTCGCCGCCCTGGTTTCTGGCGTCCGCAGCAAAGTCAAACATATTCCACACATGGTTTGCCCACATAAAGGGTCGCTTCTTAAAGCACTCCACCATATATTCGTGGTAAATCGCCTGATATTCCTCGGTGTGGTCTCCCCGGCGGGGATGGCTGGAATGAAGATTCGGCATGCCCTCGCAGCCGTACTCAGAAAAACCCAGACACCGGTTGGGATACTTCCAGTGGAAGAAATCGATCCATAAATCGTTTAAAAACAGTCCCGGCACATACCAGCCAAGATACAAATTCCAACTGACCACATCGGAAAGATGTGCTACCTTGTTAAAAGGTCCGCACACCGCATAGCAGGCAAGGGAAGTGGGGCGGGAGGGGTCCATTTCGTGGACCAGGTCATTAAGAACCCGGTGGTTATCCAGCATATCCCGGTTATCCTTGGTAGAAATGGTGATCTCATTGGACAGACCCCAGGTAACGATGGAAGGATGATTGTAATTCTGGACGATCAGTTCCTTCATCTGGGAAATGGTATTGTCCCTGCCATTGGGCATGTGCTCAGAAATATAAGGGATCTCCGCCCAGACGATTATGCCGTATTTATCGCAAAGGTCATAAAAATACTGATCGTGCTGATAGTGGGCAAGTCGAATGGTGTTGGCTCCAATCTCCCGAATCAATGCCATATCCTCATCATGGTGAGCGGTAGTCAGCGCATTGCCCAGACCCTTACGGTCCTGGTGCCGGGAAACGCCATGCAGGGGGTAGGCCCGTCCATTAAGGAAAAAACCCTCCTTGGGATCCATCCGGAAAGACCGGACACCGAAATCGGTTTCCACCTTATCAACAGCCTGTCCTTCTGCAAACAACACTGCCTCACAGTGGTACAGGTAGGGGTCATCCAGACCGTCCCACAGATGAACATTGGGAATAGACAGCGTTATGTCTGTTCCCTCACCCATGGCAACCTCGTTGCCCTCTGCATCCAGAAGTTTCACTTCCACCCGGGCGTTTTCCGCATTGTGCCAGGTACGTACCCGCACCTTTCCGTCCGTACCCGCAACCTCCGGGGTAACTGCCAGTCCGGAGCCACCGTAATAGTCCATATCAAAATGGTTTTTGTTTACGATCACCAGCCACACATCCCGGTAGATACCACCGTAGAAAGTAAAATCCGCCTTCTGTGGGTATACCCGGTCATTGACAGAGTTGTCTGCCTCTACCAGAAGATCATTTTCCGGGTCTAACAGATCGGTAACATCTGCCCGGAAGGTAGCGTAACCACCGTCGTGTTCTACAACCCTGCTGCCATTGAGCATCACTTTTGCCGAAGCATTTACACCCCGAAATTCCAGATATACCCGTTGGTTTTCCCGGTCAAACGCCGGGCAACGGAATTTCTTTTGATAGGTACAGGTTCCCCGGCGATAGTCGTTGCCCCCATCCTGTCCGTCAGTGGCGTTCCAAGTGTGGGGAATGTCCACCGTCTGCACACTTCCGTCAAAATAGGTGAACGACCAACCGGTATTGAGCAGCAGCCCTGTTCTCATAAAGCACCTCAACTGTCATTTTTTATTTATTATAACAAACACTTAATTATAATACAAGGGATATTTGGTTGGAAACCACCCCCTGTTTTACCGTCAAATTCCGATTTTTTGGGCAGTTTCAAACTACCTCACACCTTGTCATCCCGACCGAAGCGGAGCGGAGTGGAGGGATCTTGGCACCGAATATCTGCTGGGCACCAACGATAATGCGTAGATCCTGTTGCGGTGCCCGACAGTTGCCTGCGTCGACGGCACCCCTTGGCAACTGCCGACCGCAGCCACTCGCTCAGCTCCCTGTTTCCGCCACTGGCGGCGGTCGCATCGCTCCCCTTCGACTTCGCAGCATTCGCTGCTCCGCTCAGGATGACAAGTCTGGAGGAAGATTGACAGCCCCATAAACAGGAATTTGGAATGTTCACAAAAAGGTCTATTATTTTCGTTCTTGCTGTGCTATAATGGTCAAAATTGTACCTTGACTGCAAAAGGAGACACTACATGGGACTTTTTACGAAAATTTTCGGCACCCGCTCCGCCCGGGAACTGAAGAAGATCCGGTACGTTCTGGACAAAATCCTCGCCTTAGAGGAGGAATATAGAGCACTTTCCGAAGACGCGCTGAAAGCCAAGACCGGTCAATTTAAGGCCCGTCTTTCCGCCGGCGAGACCCTGGATGATCTGCTGCCGGAAGCCTTTGCTGCCATTCGGGAGGCCGCAGATCGGGTTTTGGGTATGCGCCCCTATCCTGTGCAGCTCATCGGCGGCATTGTACTTCATCAGGGCCGTATCGCGGAAATGAAAACCGGTGAAGGTAAGACACTGGTAGCCATCATGCCCTGTTATCTGAATGCACTGACCGGCAGAGGTGTCCATGTAGTTACCGTCAACGATTATCTTGCCAAGCGCGACTCTGAGTGGATGGGCAAGGTGCACCGCTACATGGGGCTATCCGTAGGTCTGGTTATCCCGGGCATGAAAAGCAACGAGCGGCGGGATGCCTATGCTGCGGATATAACATACTGTACCAACAATGAGCTGGGCTTCGACTATCTCCGGGATAATATGGCAATCTATAAGTCCGAGCTTGTCCAACGGGGACACGCCTTTGCCATTGTGGACGAGGTGGACTCCATTCTTATCGACGAAGCCCGGACGCCCCTGATTATTTCCGGTAAAGGGGAGGATTCCTCCAAACTCTATGAGATGGCGGATTATTTTGTATCTACCCTTCGCAAACAAGTCTTTGCCAAAACTGAGGACAAGGAGGTACAGGACGATTACGACTGCGACTACTTTGTAGATGAAAAGGCCCATTCCGTATCTCTGACCGCCTCCGGTATCGCCAAGGCAGAAAAGTTTTTCAGTGTGGAGAATTTAGCAGACCCGGACAACGCAACCCTTTCTCACCACATCAACCAAGCCATGAAGGCCCGGGGTCTGATGAAGAAGGATATTAACTATGTGGTTAAGGACGGTCAAATCATCATTGTAGATGAGTTTACCGGCCGCCTAATGTACGGCAGACGCTACAACGAAGGCCTACACCAAGCTATTGAGGCCAAAGAACGGGTAGCCGTCGCCGGGGAGAGCAAGACCCTTGCCACCATCACCTTCCAGAATTTCTTCCGCCTGTACGATAAGCTTTCCGGCATGACCGGTACAGCACTGACCGAGGAGGAGGAATTTGCTTCCATTTACCTACTGGATGTGGTGGAAATCCCCACCAACCGGCCTGTGGTGCGCTTTGACCGTTCCGATGTGGTCTATAAGACCGAGGCAGGCAAGTTCCGGGCTATTATTGAACAGGTGCACCAGTGCCACGAAAAAGGTCAGCCCGTGCTGGTGGGTACCATTTCCATTGAAAAAAGCGAAATTCTCAGCAAGCTTTTGAAAAAAGCAGGCATTCCTCATAATGTGCTCAACGCCAAATATCACGAGCAGGAAGCGCAAATCGTTGCCCAGGCAGGCAAACTGGGTGCCGTAACCATCGCCACCAACATGGCAGGTCGTGGTACGGATATTGTGCTGGGCGGCAACGCGGAATTTATGGCAATGAACGAACTGCGGAAGCTGGACCTTCCCGAAGAACTGCTGGCGCAAGCCAACGCCTATTCTGAAACTGACGATTCCCAGATTCTGGAAGTCCGAACAAAATACGATGCTCTGCTGGCCCAATTTAAGGCACAGATGGCTGACGAAGCGGAAAAAGTGCGTCAGGCAGGCGGTCTGTTCATCATTGGCACCGAGCGCCATGAATCCCGGCGTATTGACAATCAGCTCCGTGGTCGTTCCGGCAGACAGGGCGACCCCGGCGAAAGCCGCTTCTATTTAAGTCTGGAGGACGATCTGATGCGGCTGTTCTCCAGCGACCGTATTATGTCCATGATGGATTCCCTGGGTCTGGACGAGGACACGCCTATTGATGCCAAGATACTCTCCGGTGCAGTGGAAAATGCACAAAAGAGTGTGGAAAGCCGCAACTTCCGGGCAAGAAAGAGTGTTCTGGAGTATGATAATGTTATGAATACCCAGAGACAGGTAATCTACGCCCAACGCCAGAAGGTTCTGGACGGAGAGGAGCTGCGGGACAGCATACTCAGTATGCTTCGGGGCGTAGTGGAGACCGGTGTTGCCGACGGCCTGAGTGAAAGCGGCGGCATTGCTGACGAAGCAGGTCTTGCTGCTGTCCTTGCCAAATTTGAGGGGACCTATTTTGCCAAGGGTGCCGTTTCTGCCCAGGAGTGCATCGGTGCCGACGAACTGGTTGAAGCAGTCTATGATGCTGCGGTAAAAATGTATGAAACCAAAGAAGCCGCCTATACCCCCACTACTATGCGGGAGCTGGAGCGGGTGATTATGCTCCGGGTGGTAGACGAATACTGGATGGACAACATTGATGCCATGGACGATCTGAAGCAGGGTATCGGTCTGCGTGCTTACGGCCAGCACGACCCGGTGATCGCCTACAAAGAGGAAGGCTACGAGATGTTCCAGGCCATGATCACCGCCATTCGTGAGGAGACCATCCGTCGGCTGTTTCTGGTGCAGCTTCGTCCTGCCCAGGAGGTTAAGCGTGTGAAAGTGGCAAAGGAAACCACCGCCTCCGGCAGCCCGGACAAGACTGTAAAGAAGCAGCCTGTACGCAACGCCGCCAACAAGGTTGGCCCCAATGACCCCTGTCCCTGTGGCAGTGGCAAAAAGTACAAAAAATGCTGCATGCAAAAAGACAAAATGGAGAATTGACAAATTCCAGTTTATCGGGCAGTTTGTACCACACTATGTCATTTCGACCGTGGTGCTCCGCGCAGCGAATCACAAATACCAATGCTTGCCGGTGGCAAGCATACCACTAATAATTGCGTAGTCGAGCGGAGAAATCCGTTCTCTTTGCTGGATATTACGGATTTCTCGACTACCCCTTCGGCTTCGCTCAGGGTCCGCTCGAAATGACAAGCGAGTAGCCCGATAAATCGGAATTTGAACTAGGGAGAATGTATGTTTAACACCGTCAGACATGGACAACTGGAATATTTTTCTGCCGGGAATCTCCCTGTGCCCCACTGTTTTACCACCCGCCGGGGCGGTGTTAGCCAAGGGCATCTGGCATCGCTGAATCTGGGCACCCATCGGGGGGACGACCCGGAAAATGTAGTGGAGAACTTCCGTATTGTGGCCCGGGAACTGGATTTTGACCCCAAAAAGCTGGTGCTGACCACCCAGACCCATACAGATATTGTACGGGCAGTGGACAGCTCCCATCATGGGGCAGGTTTGTTTGCCCCACCTCTTCCCCCTTGCGATGCCCTGATTACCAACACGCCGGGTACCGCTTTGGCTGCCTTTACTGCCGACTGTACCCCCATTTTGCTTGCCGACCCGATTATCGGAGCAGTGGGTGCCGTCCATGCAGGCTGGCGGGGGACTGCCTCCCGGATCGCTGCCAAAGCAGTGGATGCCATGGTCTGCGCCTATGGCTGTCGCCCGGAAAACATTTGCGCCGCCATCGGTCCCAATATTTCCCAATGTTGCTTCGAGACTGACGCAGATGTACCCTCGGCAATGCTGGATGCTTACGGAGATGAAGCAAATGCTTCTATCCTCTCTGCGGGCAGTAAATATTATGTAAACTTAAAATCTATTAACGCCTTGGCGCTTCGGCAGGTAGGCGTTACGCAAATTATAATTTCCAACCTTTGTACCTGCTGCGATCCGGATCGGTTCTGGTCCCACCGTCGCACAGGGAAGAATCGCGGCTCTCTTGCCGCCATCATTGTACGTTAAGGAGGCACTCCTGTGAAGCGGATTACCTGCATATTGCTTTGTTTTGCTACTGTTGTGGTTCTGTGTGCCTGTGGCGGTGGCAGTGCCTATGTTCCCACAGGGGATGCCCTGTACCGGGATGAGGACTACACCGGCCCCACAGTTACCAAGCCCCGGGAAGAAGCGGAGCAGTCTCTGACCCTTACCTATTATCCAGACCGCTCTATGAACCCCCTGCTTTGCACCGATTTTACCAACCGCACTCTGTTTTCCCTTATGTACCAAAGCCTGTTTACTGTGGACCGGGATTATGTTCAGGAGCCACAGCTTTGCAAAAGCTACCGTGTCTCGGAAGATATGCGAACATATACCTTTTATGTGGAAAACGCCCTTTTCTGGGACGGAACAGCGTTGGCCCCATCGGATGTCGCCGCCAGCTTACAGGCTGCAAAAGAAAGTGATTTGTACAGTGGCAGATTCCTGCATATTACCGATATATCCCTGTCTTCTGATGGGGGCGTGGTTTTGACGCTGGATACGCCCTTTGAGAATTTGCCGTTGCTGCTGGACGTTCCCATTTTGCAGCAGTCCCAACTTGCGGCGGACTATCCCGTGGGCACCGGCCCCTATGCTTTGGATGTCAGTTCCCAGACACCTATCCTGCGGCGCAATGCCAACTGGTGGTGTAAAGCCGATCTGGTAGTTACCGCCCCTGCCATTACATTGATCCCGGCAGAATCCCCTGCCAGCATCCGGGATGCGTTTGAGTTCTCCGGATTGAGCCTTGTTTGTGCCGACCCCGGTTCTGACCGGTATGCAGACTATCGCTGCGATTATGAGCTTTGGGACTGTGAGAACAACATCTTTTTGTATCTGTCGTGCAATATGGACAGTGCCGTATTTTCTGTGCCGGAGGTTCGCTCCGCGCTGACCTTTGCCATCGACAGGGACACCATTGCAGAGGAATACTACCGGGGCTTCGCCAGAAGTGCAGCCCTGCCGGCTTCGCCCCTTTCCCCAAATTATAGTCAGGTTTTGGCAGACAAATATGCCTATAACGGCGGCGAAGCCTTCACCCAGGCCATTACCGATGCAAACCTTGCCGCCTCCCCTGTAATCCTCTTGGTAAACAAGGACGACAGCCTGCGCCTGCGGGTGGCACGATCCATCGGCAAGACTTTGCAGGCAGCCGGCTTGGAGGTGCAAATGCAGGAGCTTAGTGGAGATGCCTATATAAGAGCTCTGCGGGAGCGGGCATACGATCTGTATCTGGGACAAACCAAACTGTCTGCAAACATGGATTTGACCCCCTTCTTCTCCGACAGTGGCTCACTAAATTACGGCGGCATTGGCGATGTGGGTCTGTATACCCTGTGCACAGAGGCCTTTGCCAACCATGGCAACTATTACACACTTCACCAGAAAGTGATGGATGACGGACGGCTGGTGCCGATTCTGTTCCGGAGCTATGCCATTTACGCCACCCGGGGTCTGCTGACAGATCTGACCCCCACCCGTGATAATGTATTCTACTATTCTCTGGGCAAAACAATGGAAAAGGCACAGATCACAGAATAACTTCATCGGGCAGTGGAAAATTCCACTGCCCGGTTTTATCCATGCCCGATAAATGGGAATTAGTTTTTCTTGCAATGTTATGTTAAGTCTGCTATAATGGTTCCGTAGAAATAACGAAAGGATGATCGCAATGAAACGTATCTTTACTCTGCTGATTGTGCTGTGCCTTGTGCTGTGTGCCTGCGGCGGTAAACCGGAAGCAACCGAGCCCTCCACCCAGCCTACTACTGAGCCTACCACGGAAGCTACCACTGTACCCACCACGGAACCCCCTGTTCTTTACCATCATCCTCTCACCGGTGAAGCCCTCACCGAGCCTATGACCGACCGTCCTGTAGCAGTGGTCATTAATAATCTCAAAGCCGCCCTTCCTCATCATGGCGTAGCGGAAGCGGATTGGTTCTATGAGGTAGAGACCGAGGGCGGTATCACCCGTTGCCTTGCCGTTTTTACCAAGTTGGAAGGAAATCCCAAGATCGGCCCTGTTCGCAGTGCCCGTACCTTCTTTAATAATATTGCCGTCTCCTACGAAGCACCCATTGTTCACTGCGGCGGCAGTGTTCGGGGCAGAAATGCCGGCTATGGCGACAGTGGCGACAAGATCGATGGCTGGGAGCATTTGGACCAGACCTATAATGGCAAATACTTTTTCCGGGACGAGGACCGTTACTACTACAAGGGATATAATTGGGAACATACTTTATTTGCTACCGGCGATGATCTGCTTAAGGGTTTGGCGGACAAGGGCTACCTGACCAGTGGGGAGCGGGACTACGGTTTGCAGTTCTCTGAGGACCTGAAGCTGGGCGGCTCTGTTGCCGGCGATGTGGTCATTACCTTTCGGGGCGACAAGACCAGCTCCTTCCAGTATGACACCTCCTCCGGGCTGTACAAAATGAGCCAGTACGGTGATATTTATATCGACGGAAACACCAACGAGCAAATGACCTTTAAAAACGTAATGGTCCTCTATACCGACCAGTGGAAACGTCACGACGGTGAATACAGCCGTTCTTACTACACGCTGGATGGAGAGGGCGAAGGCTATCTGGCGGTGAATGGGGAAATTGTAAAAATTAAGTGGAGCCGCGAGGGGCTGCGCTATCCTTTCAAGTACACTCTGGAGGACGGCACCCCCATCACTCTGGGTATCGGCACTACCTATGTGGCGATTGCTTCGGAAGCCAGCACCCCCATCGAATATAAGTAAATCCTCTAAGGAACTCCCTAGGCTGGGGAGTTCCTTTTTGCATACTCGTCAAATTCCGATTTGCCGGTGTGTTTAATTATCCTATTTATAGGGGCATGCATTGCACGTCCGCAACGGACGACCGATGGTCGCCCCTACGATTTCTAAGGAACGATCTCACCGATAAATAGGAATTTATTTTTAAAAATTTTCGCTGTGGGGTAGAAGTTGAAATCCTTTTATGCTATACTGTAGACTAAGTGTAATTATAAGTATGGAGATAGAGAGTTATGCTGGAACTTTTAGCACCGGCAGGGTCCATGGAGGCGCTGCGGGCAGCAGTACAAAACGGCGCGGATGCAGTATATTTAGGCTGTGGACCGTTTAATGCACGGCAAAGCGCCAAGAATTTTACTCCCCAGACCTTAACGGAAGCAGTAAAATATTGCCACATCCGGGGCGTTGCCGTCCATTTGACCCTCAACACCCTTGTCTCTGACCGGGAAACACCGGAGGCTGTGGAGCTGATTCGCCATGCGGCGAGAAGCGGCGTGGACGCTTTTATTGTTCAGGATCTGGGCATTGTGCAGCTTTGCAGACAGATCGCCCCACACATCCCCTTGCACGGCTCCACCCAGATGACCGTACACAATTTGCCCGGTGTGCAGCTTTGCGCCGCCTGGGGCTTTCGCCGGGTAGTCCTCAGCCGGGAACTGAGCCGGGAGGAAATTCGCTATATTTGTCAAAACAGTCCTATTGAGATCGAAGTATTCGCCCACGGCGCGCTGTGCATGAGCTATTCCGGACAATGCTACCTCTCCGCAGCCATCGGCGGCCGCTCCGGCAACCGTGGCCGTTGCGCCCAGCCATGCCGACAAAGCTATGGCTATGAACGTTGGCAAAACCGGCATCCTTTGAGTTTGAAAGACAACTGTCTTGTCCACTATATGACAGAGCTGGAAAGCATGGGCGTAGCGTCCGTGAAACTGGAAGGCAGGATGAAACGTCCGGAGTATGTGGCTGCGGTTACGGGTGTATACCGGCAGGCACTGGACACCGGAAATGTAAGTCGTCAGATGATGGACACCTTATACACCGCCTTTAATCGTCAGGGATTCACCGATGGCTATTATACAGGCAAGATTGGACAGGATATGTTTGGTGTCCGTGAAGATACCGATGAGGATGCCCGTTGGTGTAAGCAAATGCGGCAGAGCTATGAAGGTGTGGAGAAGGGCCTGGTCCCTATTACTTTCCGTGCTACCGTAACTGCCCATCGCTTTACCCTGACTGCCACCGACCCGGAAGGCCGCACCTGCACCTTGGAGGGTCCTGCGCCCGAGCAGGCCCGAATGGCAGACCTCACCAACGAGGAATTGTGTTCCCGCCTGTCAAAAACCGGCGGCACCCCTTATTACTGTACCGACGTACAAGCCAACATCACCCCCGGTCTTTCTCTGTCTGCCGCCGCCATTAACGGCTTGCGGCGGGATGTTTTGAATATGCTTACCGCCCAAAGAGCCCGGCGGGATGAGCCAAGACTGGGAAGACCCCGGCAGATCTCCCATTTCCCGGGCAGCCGCTACCATCCGGGCTTAACTGTACAGGTTACTACCCGGGAGCAGATTACCGGCAAACTCTTAAAAATGGCTCCCCAAGTGCTCTACGTCCCTCTGCATCTGCTTTCCGGCGACCCCGAGTTTTGCCGGGAGCTTGCCGTCCGGGTCAACGTATGTGCAGTGCTGCCCCGAATTGTTCACGACCCCGAGCTTCCCGCCCTGCGGCAAGCCATGACCTCCGTTCGCAATCTGGGTGTCCGGGAGGTTCTTGTAGGCAATTTGGGACTGATCCTGCCGGCACGGGAGTGCCGCATGGATGTCCGTGGAGATTTCAGCCTGAATCTGTACAATTCCCCTGCAATTAACGCCATTCGGGAGCTGGAGCTGGCTTCTGCCACCCTTAGCTTTGAAATGACCCTGCCCCAAATCCGAGACGTGAGCAAGGCTGTCCCCTGTGAGCTCTTATGTTACGGTCGCCTGCCACTGATGGTTACGGAAAACTGTCTTATCCACGGGCGCACCGGTAACTGCTCCTGTAACGTAGGCAGTGCCAAGCTGACAGACAAAACCGGCGCAGAATTTCCGGTGATCAAAGACGGAGATACCTGCCGCAGTGTACTGCTCAACGGCAAAAAGCTATACTGGCTGGACCGGCAGGCTGACCTGTCCCGACTGGGTCTGTGGGCCACCCGCCTGTATTTTACTACAGAGAATCCCAAAGAGGTGGATCGTGTGCTTTCCTCCTTCCATAACCCCGCAGCGTTTGATCCGGGCAGTTCTACCCGAGGTTTATATCTCCGGGGATTGGAGTAATCCGTAGGGTAAGCCTGGCTCGTCCGCTTATAACTAAGAATTGTAGTTGCGAAACTGAGTTTAAATCGTTTCCGCAGGCAACACCCCGGTACGCAGCTAACCAAGAGGTTTTTTATGAAAATTATTCTCGCCTCTCAGTCGCCCAGGCGAAAGGAATTACTGGGCCTGTTCCATATTCCCTTTACCGTCCGGGTTGCTAACATCGATGAGACTATGGACAAGACTCTCTCCCCTTACGACGCGGTGGCACAAGTCAGCCGCCGGAAGGCGGAAGCGGTGAAGGAGTCATCCGACGAGCTGATTATCGCCGCCGATACCATCGTGGTCTGCCAAGGGCAGATTTTGGGGAAACCGTTGGATGAAACCGATGCCCGGCGGATGCTTCGGCTTTTGTCCGGCAGGGAGCATCAGGTGATGACTGGCTTGACTGTCCTGAAAGGCGACCGATGTGTCGTCTGTACTGAAGTAGCCGATGTGTACTTCCGCACCCTTTCTGACAAACAGATCGATGCCTATATCCAAACCGGCGAACCAATGGACAAAGCCGGCAGTTACGGCATTCAAGGGGGTGCCGCCCTGTTTGTGGAAAAGATTGTGGGCGATTACTATAACATTATGGGTCTGCCGGTATGCCGGTTGGGCCAAATCCTGGAGGCGTTCCAATGAAACACTTTTTTTCATCCCGGGTACGAATCATGTTACTGATTGCCGTTTTGCTGGCTGTGGCACTGACGGTTATCGGCAACCTGACCGGCATGAGTTTGCCGGACATGGTAGTCAAGGGCGTGCTTACTCCCATCCGTACCGGTGCCAGCAAACTCACCGACGGAGCAGAACAGCTTTATAACTATATGTTTGCCTATGAATCTCTGGAGGCAGAAAACGCTGAGCTAAAGGAGGCACTTGCCCAACTGGAGGAAGACGCCCGGTTGGCAGACTCCGTTGCCCGGGAAAATGACAGGCTCCGCGCCCTGCTGGGACTGACAGAGGCGCGGGAAGATTTTAAACTGGTGGACAGTTATATTATCTCCCGCAGCTCCCAAGAATGGTCCAGTACCTTTACCATTAACAAAGGCACCAGCTCCGGTATCACCGAGGGCATGTGCGCCATCACCGCCAACGGTGAAGTGGTAGGCCTTGTCAGTGAAGCAGGTATTAACTATGCTGTGGTCAAGTCCGTTCTGGACTCCTCTCTGGAAATCAGTGCCACCATTGCCTCCTCCGGATACAACGGCATGGTCCAGGGCGGCTATTCCACCGGCCTTGCAGGCCTTTTGCGTATGGACTATCTGCCATCCTCTGCGGTAATCCGCAATCACGATCAAGTGGTAACATCCGGCTCCACTGTTTATCCCCGGAACCTAATTATCGGTCATGTGGTAGATGCGGGCTTTGATGACACAGGCGTTGCCAAATATGCGCTTTTGGAGCCTGCGGTGAATGTGGCAAGTCTGGAGCAGGTTTTCATCGTTACCGAATATGATGTCGGGTGATCACCATGGCTAAGAGAAACGAATTTAAGCCGGACAAGCCCCGCTCCGGTTTGCTTGATAAGCTGATTCTTACCAAAAAGCAGCAGCGCTCTGTACTTCGATGGGGCCTTTACAGCCTGTTGTTGCTGTTCCTTTCTGTTTTGCAGGACGTGCTGCTGTGCCGGGTCCGGCTGTTTGGAGCAACCACAGAGTTAGTCCCCTGCGGTATTTTCTTGATCTGTCTTACAGAAGGATTGGAAAAAGGCAGTATGTTTAGCCTTATTGCCGCCTGCCTTTATCTTTTTTCCGGTACTGCGGCAGGCAACTATTCCATTGTTTTTATCACTGCGCTAAGTATTGGTATAACCCTTTTCCGTCAGAGCTTTCTGCAAAAGGGCTTCAATGCCACAATGTTGTGTACCGCCGTTGCAATGCTGGTCTATGAGCTTGCGATTTTCCTCATCGGCATATTCTTCGGCATGACTACCCTGGGGCGCATTGGCGGCCATCTTCTGACCGGAGTAATGACCTTAGTGGCTGCACCCATCCTGTACCCCATTGTAACAGCCATTAGTACTATCGGAGGCGAAGCATGGAAAGAATAACCCGTTTCCGCGCCCACATTATGATCGCTTTCTTCGCTGCTGTTTTGCTTTTTTTTGCTTTTAAGCTTTACGACCTGCAAATCATCCAAACCGGCGGCAGCACGGATAACACCACCACCTTTACCACCTATACCCGGGTCAAAGCCGCCCGGGGAGACATTCTGGACACCAATGGTAATATTCTGGTTCGTAACCGCGCCAGCTATGACTTGGTTATGAACCACTACGTTATGTTAACCGCAGACGGCACCAACGATTACCTTTATCAGTTGGTTAAGCGCTGCCAGGAAACACAGATTGAATACACTGAGCATTTTCCCATCTCCCGGGAACGCCCTTTTGTCTACACACTGGATGATTTCAATGCCTCTTGGCAAAGTTATTTCCAAATATACCTGAACAACCTGGAACTTGACTCAGATACCACTGCGCCCCTGCTGGTCAAGCGGCTTCGCACCCACTATAAAATCCCGGCAGAGTGGACAGAGGAAGAAGCCCGGCTGGTTATTGGTCTTCGCTATGAAATGGACCTGCGTGGCTGTGTCGGCAGTCTGCCTAACTACATTTTCCTTACAGATGTGAGCGATGAAGACCTATCTGCCATTGTTGAGCTGAATATTCCCGGTTTGATGGTGGAGGCATCCACCGTTCGGGAATACAGCACCAAGTACGCGGCTCACATTCTGGGATTTGTAGGCCCCATGAATGCAGAGCAATGGGAAAATTATAAAGACGACCCCGACTATGCCATGGACTCAGAGATCGGACAAGCGGGCTTTGAAAAAGCTTTTGAGGAATATCTCCATGGTGTGGACGGCATGCGTGTGGATGAGGTTACTACCGACGGCACGCTGGTTCGCTCCTACTATGAACAGGAACCCAAGGCGGGTTCCAACGTGGAGGTTGCCATCGACATTAACCTCCAACGGGCAGCCGAGGACGGCATGGACCGGCTAATCACCCAGCTGCGTGCCAACGAGGGGCAGGATGGAGATGACGCCGAGGGCGGTGCTGTGGTTGCCATGAATGTAAAGACCGGACAGGTGCTTGTTTGCGCCAGCTACCCTACCTATGACCTGTCCACCTATTTTGAAGACTACAACCAGATTTTGGATGCACCGTTTGACCCTCTGTATAACCGGGCACTTTTGGGCACCTACCCCCCCGGCTCCACCTATAAAATGTCCATGGTCGTCGCCGGCATCAATTCCGGAGTTATCAACTCCGGCACCCTGATCTACGACCATGGTGTCTACAGAAAGTATGAATCCTCCGACTTTGCACCCAAATGTCTGCGCTATACCAGTTTTGGCATGATCCATGAGAACCTCACAGCAGCGCAGGCACTACAGGTCTCCTGTAACTATTTCTTCTACGAACTGGGAGACAAAATTGCCCTGAGTGCCATGGATGATACTGCCAAATATCTGGGACTTGGGGAACCTACCGGCGTTGAGCTTCCGGAAAATACAGGACAGCGTGCAAACGAGGAAACAAAAGCAAAACTGTTTTCCGGCGACAATGCACACTGGTATAAAGCCGACCAGATCATGTCTGCCATCGGTCAGTCAGAAAACCGGTTTACCCCCATGCAGCTATGCTCCTATGCCGCCACACTGGCAAACCGGGGCACTCGTTACAAAGCCACCTTCCTAAACCGGGTAGTATCCGCAGACTACCGGGAACTTCTCGCCCAAAGCGAGACTACCGTGCTAAGCACCTTAGAGATTTCCGACGATGCATACCTTGCTTACTCCACCGGTATGAAGCTGGTTACAGAGTACGGCGCGGATTGGAACGGTACTGCCGCCTCCACCTTTGACGGCTATCCCATCAAGGTTGCTGCAAAAACCGGTACTGCCCAGAGCGGTATCCTGGACGCATCCGACCACGGTGCATTCGTTTGTTATGCCCCGGCAGATGATCCCCAGATCGCCATTGCCATCTACGGTGAGAAGGCAGGCCACGGCAGCTCCCTTGCAGAGATCGCCCGGGATATTCTGGACATCTACTTTGAAGTAGGCGAAATCGGCGATGTTACCGTTTACGAGAACAAACTAAGCTGACTGTACACCCAGCACTGCAAATACAGCGCACATCCGGCTTTGGATGTGCGCTGTTGTTTTTATTATGTTTCCTTATGGGGGATTTGCCTGATAAAGCTTTATCCTTTATCTCTTATGAACATGGGGGTCATTTTGGGCTTTTGGAAAAACTCCACAAACCGTTCACATTTAATCAAAAACGCGTAATACACATTATATCCGCAGCCGTACATGGTTTCCGTATTGCCCATACCCTTAGCAAGAATCACATCCGCATTCCGGATAGCCGCCTGGGCTTCTTCACTACAACGGCTAATGGCAGTGCCACCGATCGCCGCACCACTGTCAATCACCGGGAAGGGGATTCCCACAGCTTCTGCATCGGCACGCGTGGCATCATTGGAAATAACCCCGCCCCGTACCATAAAGGTAATGTTTACATTGGGATACCGTGTATGAATCTGCTCTGCCAAGATCCGGTCAAAACCAATCTCACCAGCGTTATCTGTAATGTACAGAAGCTTTCCACCCTTTTCCAGATCCTTGCAAAAATCTCGGTAGGTTTCCCTGTCCAAATCAATTTGCTGGGCTTCATCCAACATCTTTTCCAGTTTTTCAAAACTTACCTGTCCAGCCAATGCGGAAAAATCCAGATAATTGCCCAGTACACTGTTCTGAAGTCCAGCATAAACAGGGTCTTCTGCTGCCTGCACCCGCCGACGAATGTCTTCTAACCGTTCAATTACAAACTGATTGGACTGCCGTTTCTCCTCCCGGAACCGATCCGGGTCCAGACCAAGCAGTCCACATATCTCTGCACTGACAATCGCATTCAGCAAGGCCGAATCCATATCCGCAGGGGACTGGGCATATAATGAAAGAATCCGCTTTCCAAGTTCTGTTGCTCGAGCCTCATCTTTTACGGTTTTAATTTGTGCAAATTGCTTACGCATAAAGCAACTAACACAAGTATTATTCATTGGAATACTCATAACTCTAATTTCACCAACACCTTTGTATATTCTGTGGGTATATCCACCAACACCCCGTTAAACACTTCCTGCCCTTGCTTTTGACTTTTATAGTAACAGCAAGTCTGCTAAATGCTCTGCCTTTGCCCAGTATTCCTCCGGCTCACCGAATCCGAAACTGGTCCATATAAGGGGGATCCCCGCCTCCCGGCAGGCCTCCAGGTCTCCCTGCGTATCGCCTACATATACGGCACTGGTGATTCCGTGCTCTGCCATTAGCCGTAAAATGGTTTGCCCTTTGGATGTACCCGTATCTCCAAAAGACAGGTAGCCGGAGATTAAATGATCTATGCACAATTTCTTTGCCGCTAACTGGGGGTAACCCTTCTGACCATTGCTCACAATAAACAGCCGGTGGTTTTTGGCAAGAACCTGCATGGTAGGAAGAAGCTCCGGGTATCCCATGTCCGGGCCGGCAAACTGCTCCAGATGGCTGTCCATCTGCTCAATACACCGATCCATCAGACCATAGCGTTCCGGGGCGGGAATATCTGTGAACAGGCCATCGGCAATGCGCGTCATGGTCTTACCAAACAGAGGACAGAGTTTCTCAGCCGTAACCTCTGCCGGCAGTCCCTCACTTCTCAGTTGCGCGTTATAGGCATCTGCCAACAGTTCCCGGGAATCCCACAAGGTCCCATCCACATCAAAAATAATGCTCTCAAATTGCATGCTGTCCCTCCAGCAGTGTCATCGCCCGTGCCAAAACCCTTGGGTCGTCCGCACTATTTTCCATCTGGACCGCTCCTTCACCCCCAGCCAACAAACCAGCCTCTTCCAAACGCCGTTTTGTCTCCCGGGCAGTTCCTTCACCGCCGTCCAGCACCACAGTTTTCTCTCCCAAAATCCTGCTGATGGTCTTTGCCGCAAAGGGGTAATGGGTACAACCCAAAACCACCGCATCCAGCTTACCTGCATAGGGTTCCAGTGCCGGACGGAGCAACGCTTCCACTTCCGGTCCATCCCATTTACCTGCTTCCACCAGCTCCACCAACGCCGGAACCGGTATGGTATGCACCGTAACCCCGGGAAAACGCTCCATTTGTCGATGGAATTTATTCTCCCGCAGCGTTACCGGGGTGGCCATCACACCGATATTCCCTCCGGGAAACCGGTCTGCCGCCACCTTCAGTGC
>JAZRMP010000015.1:0-5244 GCA_045647705.1 Faecousia sp. | reverse complement strand
CCGAAGAAATCCCCGGGACCCCGCATTTTCAGATCCTCCTCCGCAATCTTGAAGCCGTCGGTGGTGGCGCACAGGGCTTTCAGCCGCCCCAATGTCTGCTGATTTTTATTGTGAGAGGTGAGAATACAATAGCTCTTGGCTTCCCCCCGGCCCACACGGCCCCGAAGCTGATGCAGCTGGGACAGACCAAACCGGTCCGCATCCTCAATAACCATTAAGGTGGCGTTGGGAACATCCACCCCCACCTCGATTACCGTGGTAGCAACCAGAACGTCCGCCTCCTGCTTGGCAAAGGCAGTCATGACCGCCTCTTTCTCGGCGGCTTTCATCTGCCCGTGGAGCAGTGCCACCTTCAGATCCGGGAACACCGTCTGCTGCAAAGTCTCCGCCCAGACCGTTGCCGCCTTCAGATCCAGATCCCCATTCTCCTCCACCGCCGGGCACACCACATAGCACTGATGGCCCTCCGCTACCTGCTTGCGGATAAAGGCATTGATCCTGGCGCGGTAGCTTTCTCCCACCAAGAAGGAATCCACCTTCTGTCTGCCGGGAGGCAGCTCATCCAAAACGGACAGTTCCAGATCGCCGTACATCATTAACGCCAAGGTCCGGGGAATGGGGGTGGCAGACATGACCAGCAAATGGGGGTCGATGCCCTTTTCCGACAGGGCAGACCGTTGGGCGACCCCAAACCGATGCTGTTCATCGGCGATCACCAGCCCAAGATCCCGGAACACGGTGCTCCCGGACACCAGGGCATGGGTGCCGATGACCAGATCCGTCTGCCCCTGCTCCACCAGCTCCCTTACCTGCTTTTTGTTTTTCGGTGTCAGACCGCCGGTGAGCAGGCTGACCCGCACACCCAGAGGCTCTAACAGCTTGGAAAGAGAACGGTAATGCTGTTCTGCCAAGATTTCCGTAGGTGCCATCAGAGCTGCCTGCTTGTGGTTTTTCACTGCCAGATAAGCTGCAGCGGCAGCCACCATGGTCTTGCCGCTGCCCACATCGCCCTGGATCAGCCGGTTCATGGGCGTACCCCGGCAAAGGTCCTTGCAGATCTCCCCAATGGCGCGGTTTTGCGCCCCGGTGAGGCGGAAAGGCAGCCCATTGTAAAATGCTGTTAAATCCAAATCCGTGTAGGGAGCCGTTTTTTTGCCTGCCCGGGCAGCCCGGATCAGTGCCAGCCCTGCGGAAAACACAAAAAATTCCTCAAAGATCAGCCGCCGCTTGGCAAGCTCCGCCTCCTCCATAGAGGAAGGCTCATGGATGGCATAGTACGCCCGCTCAGCCGGCAAAATTCCATAGGCACGGCGTACAGATTCCGGCAGGATCTCCGCCGGCACATCACAAATCGCCAGCGCCTGCCGCACCGCTTTGAGCACCGATGCATTGGACAGCCCCGCAGTCAAGGGATAGACAGGCAGTACCCGCCGGGTAGTAACCGGCTCTGCATCCAGCTCCTCAAATACTGGGGAGGTCATGCTGTAGCCGATAAAATCGCCGCTTACCGCGCCATAGAAAATATACTCCCTTCCGTATTGGAGCCGGTCGGTGGTAAATTTTTGGTTAAAGAAGGTCAGATTCAGCCGGGCGGTATGGTCTGCCACCTGTACCTTTGTAACATCCAGCCCTTTGCGGATATGGGCGGTGCGAGGGGTGTTCATGACCATAGCTTTAAAGCAAGCAGGCTTGTCCGGCTCCAGCTTCTCAATGGTAACCAGCCGGGTCCGGTCCTCATACCCTCTGGGAAAATGACAAATCAGATCCTCCAAGGTGAAAATGTTCAGTTGGGCAAACTGCTTTGCCTTGGTGGGTCCCACACCTTTGAGTATGGTAATGGGGTCGGTCAGCTTCGCCACAGGCACCACCTCCTTTTTATAATAAGTATAGCATATGCGCAGAAAATTGAAAGTTGAAAATTGAAATTGTTTGTCTAATTCCTGTTTATCGGGCAGTCTGCCGGATAACATCGTAGGGACGACCATTGGTCGTCCGTTGCGGGCGTGCATTGCACGCCCCTACAAACAGGATAATTAAACGCACCGGCAAATCGGAACTTGACAAGCAGTTACGGCAGAAGATCCGCCGGGGAGATGAAAAAACGCCTTCCGCAAAAATCGGAAGGCGATATTTTCAGAGAACCTTATCAGGCCAGCTTGTTCAACTGCAGGGTCATGCTGCTCTTCTTGCGGGCAGCAGTATTCTTGTGCAGAATACCCTTGGTAACAGCCTTATCGACAATCTGGACAGCAGCCTTGTAGGCAGCCTCGGCAACAGCCTTATCGCCTTCAGCCAGAGCAGCCTCATACTTCTTGATGACTGTCTTCATCTCAGACTTGTCAGCCTTGTTCTTCTCGTAAGCGATTCTGGAACGGATGACATCCTTCTTAGAGGACTTGATATTGGGCATAATGACACCTCCTGTTCTGCTTTCTAGTTCACGCAGGTAACAATTATAGCGTGCTTTTTCAATAAAATCAATACCTTTTTTCACTTTTTTTGCACGTTCGGCTTTTCCGGTGTCTTTGTTTGGTTGTGGATCTTTTGTCAAGCCCTATTTTTTGCACCAATATTTTACCACTGGCAACATGTTGCACAGCAAAAAAGTACGAAAACCGTCGCAAACAGTCGAAATAACTTATGTTAACTAAATGGAATACGAAACGTTTATTCTCTCTGTGGATAACTCCTGTGGATAAGCCTGTGGATAATGTGGAAAAGTCATGCTTTTCAACAGCTATTTTCGGGATTTTGCCCGCTTTCCCCTCCACCGCCACCTTGCATATCCGAATGCATAAGTTGGGAAATATTCTTTCTTATGCGTGTTATGTTGCCATCGAAATCCGGGGATATTTTTTCACAATTTCGGCGAAAAAGTTGGCATTTTCACCAACAGAGCTACTTTTTGCCCCCCGATTTTGCCCCTTCCGGCAAAATTTTTTGTGAAATTTCCACAAAAATATCGGCTGTATGATTTTTCCGCCCAGGGAAATAATGAACTTAGGCTGTTGGGAACCAAATTTGTCAGCCTATGACAACACAAGGAGGAACACCATGCAGGGAAAGGTAGATATCTGCGGTGTGAACACCGCCCGGCTGAAAGTTCTGTCCCAGGTAGAAATGGATACGCTGCTGCGCCGCGCCAAGGAAGGAGACAAAGCTGCCCGGGAAAAGCTTATCGAGGGCAACCTGCGCCTGGTACTCAGTGTCATCCAGCGTTTTGACAAACGGGGCGAGTCCCCGGACGATCTGTTTCAGGTAGGCTGTATCGGTCTTATTAAAGCGATTGAGAATTTTGACCCAAGCAAACAGGTAAGGTTTTCCACCTACGGCGTTCCTATGATCGCCGGAGAAGTACGCCGGTACTTGCGGGACAACTCCGCCATCCGGGTGTCCCGGTCCATCCGGGATGTGGCATACCGGGTGCTTCAGTGCAAGGAGGCTCTGCTGGTCAGGCTGGGCAGAGAGCCCTCTCTGGAGGAGATCGCAAAGGAGCTTGCCATCCCCATAGAGGATGTGAATGAAGCACTGGATGCTGTCTGTGCTCCGGTAAGTCTGTATGACCCGGTCTATGCCGACGGGGGGGATCCTCTGACGGTGATGGATCAGGTATACGACACAAAGAACACCGAGCACAACTGGATGGAGCATATTGCCCTGCGCTCCGCATTCCACGCTCTGGGCGATCGGGAAAAACAGATCTTGGGTCTGCGCTTTGTAGGCGGCAAAACCCAGATGGAGGTAGCCGGACTTGTGGGGATTTCCCAAGCCCAGGTCTCCCGGCTGGAGAAAAGTGCTCTGACCGCCATGAAGAAAAGCATTTCTGTCCACTAACTCCCTGTTTATCGGGCAGTTCGTCCCACCCCATGTCATTTCGACTGACCCTGAGCGTAGACGAAGGGGAATGGAGAAATCCGTTACCCCGCAAAGGAATACGGATTTCTCAACTTCGCTAGGCTCCGCTCAAAATGACAAGCGGGTAGCCCAATAAATCGGAATTTGACAGGCATAGTCCACCGGAGCAGGGCATAGGCTTTACCAAAACCGACCGGGAGGGCTGGGTATGTCTTGCAAATTTACGGACCTGCACTGCAAAGAGGTCATCTGTATCTGTGATGGGCGGCGGCTGGGCTTTATCGCCGACGCGCGGGTGGAGCTGCCCGGAGGGAATATTGTGGCAATTATCGTCCCGGGACCCTGTCGGCATTTTGGGCTGTGGGGCCGCCGGGACGACTTTGTAATTCCCTGGCACTGCATCAAGCGGATTGGCCCGGACATCGTATTGGTAGACATAAAGCCGGAGGAATGTCGGGTTCCCCGGGCAAAACCCCTGTTTCCCCTGTAAAAACAGGAAAATTTTTTCTATTTTTCGCAAAAAAGTGCTTGCAATATGCCGATGATTCCTATATAATGAATCGGCACGGGATTTTTCCCGTAGTATTCTAAACCACACACCCGGTGATCGCACGCCCCAGTGTTCTTCGGAACGGGCGGCGCGAAATGATCGGGGTGGAGGACAAAACAAAAGGAGAAAATCAAAATGTCTGTCGTATCTATGAAGCAACTGCTGGAGGCTGGCGTACACTTCGGCCACCAGACCCGCCGTTGGAACCCCAAGATGGCTCCCTACATCTACACGGAGCGTAACGGTATCTACATCATCGACTTGCAGAAGACCGTTAAGAAGCTGGAAGAAGCTTACAGCTTCGTCCGCGAGGTTTCGGGCCACGGTGGCAACGTGCTGTTCGTCGGCACCAAGAAGCAGGCACAGGATGCCATTAAGGAAGAAGCTGCCCGTTGCGGCGGTTACTATGTCAACGCCCGTTGGCTGGGCGGTATGCTGACCAACTTCCGCACCATGCGTACCCGTATCGACCGTCTGGCTCAGCTGCGCAAGATGGAAGAAGACGGCACCTTCGCTATGCTGCCCAAGAAGGAAGTCATCAAGCATCAGGCCGAGATCGCCAAGCTGGAGAAGTATCTGGGCGGCGTTAAGGAAATGAAGAAGATCCCCGCTTGCCTGTTCATCGTTGACCCCCGCAAGAAGTCGGAGGCCAAGCGGTCTTAGGAAGACAAATCCCCACTACAACTCCTTGGCTCACAGAACGACATGGCTACGATCCGACTTGCATAGCGAAGGTGCCGTCCTCTTCCATCTTGCGCAGCTGAGCCAGACGGTCGATACGGGTACGCATGGTGCGGAAGTTGGTCAGCATGCCGCCCAGCCAACGGGCGTTGACATAG
>JAZRMP010000014.1:0-42180 GCA_045647705.1 Faecousia sp. | reverse complement strand
TCAGGGCAAAGAGAGAACCGGACAGCAGCCAGAAATAGGCAATGTCGAAAAGCCGCTGGGATTTGCCGATGACCATCACACCGCAGAAGATGGCCGCCCAGCCGCAAACGCCGATGGGCAGGTTCTCCACAGGGCCGGGGTGCAGAGAGGGCATACCCACCAACCGCCAGTAGTAGGACATTTCCGAAATAATCAGGGCAAAGGCAAGAATGTACCGGATTGTATTGTCATGCTTGCTTTCCCGCAGAGAATCCCGGCGTTTATAAATCAGAAAAATAATTGCGGCAGCAATCAGAGTTGGAAGAAAATGGGGGAGCGTGAAGTTGCGGAATTCAATCTCCGTACCGGCTCCGAAGAAATAGCGGAAGAATTCTTTCATAAGCACCTCCAAAGAGAAATATCCAATTTATGAAGCAATTGTAGCATATAGGGTCGAATCATGCAATCCCCACATGGTACTGCAATAAAACAAAAACCAGATACCCATTTGGGTATCTGGTTTTGGTACGCCGGAAGGGACTCGAACCCCTGACCTACTGGTTCGTAGCCAGTCACTCTATCCAACTGAGCTACCGGCGCGTACGTGCGTTCTCAACACGCCTGCATATAATAGCACACCCTAATATAAAATGCAAGTCCTTTTTTCAAAAAAGTGTAAAAAGTTTGTGGCGGACAAAATTTGGAATCCGTTGGTATGCCTTGACAGAAAAGTTGAAGATATTGTAGAATATAACATACATTTAAGGGAGGTGCGCTGTGGAGAAACAATATATTTTGGCGCGTCTTGCCGGAGCAATTCTTCCCTGGTATGATGCAAACAAAAGGGACTTACCCTGGCGGGCTGATAGAGAACCCTATCACATTTGGCTCTCTGAGATTATGTTGCAGCAGACGCGGGTAGAGGCTGTCAAGGGATACTATGCTCGTTTTTTAAAGGCACTGCCAACTATTGAGATGTTAGCAAATGCGGAGGATGAACAACTCCATAAGTTGTGGGAGGGGTTGGGTTATTATTCCCGCGTTCGGAATTTGAAAAAAGCAGCGCGGCAGATTGTGGAGGTTTACAATGGCGTATTTCCCAGGGAATATACGAAGATCCTGTCTTTGCCCGGAATTGGGGAGTATACGGCAGGCGCAATCTGTTCCATTGCATTCGGTCAGCCAACCCCTGCGGTAGATGGGAATGTGTTGCGGGTAGTTGCCAGACTGACAGACGACAGTACACCGATCGATATGCCGGGATATAAGAAGCAGGTGCATAACGCACTGGCGGAGATATACCCGACGGAAGCTGGGGATTTTACGCAAGGGCTTATGGAGCTGGGCGCTACATTATGCGGTCCTAACCGGAAACCCGTGTGCACAAATTGTCCCTGTAAAGGGTTTTGTTTGGGCTATAAGCGGGGAACGGCAGAGCAACTTCCGGCAAAGCTGCCCAAGCGGGAAAGACGTGTGGAGAATAGGACGGTATTCGTACTTCGCTGTGCAGACCGTTATGCACTGGAAAAGCGGGCTGCAAAGGGACTGCTTGCAGGGTTGTGGCAATTCCCCAATGTATCGGGGAAGCTGTCTGCGGAGGAGGCGCTTGCTTGGATTAGTGAAAAGGGGCTTTTGCCCAAGCATCTGCACCTTCAGTTGGAGCGCAAGCATATTTTCACCCACATTCAATGGGATATGCGCTGCTTTTACGTTGATGTCGCCTGTGCGGATGAGAACTATACCTGGCTCACGGTGGAACAGGTACGTCGGGAAGCCGCTTTGCCCACAGCGTTTCGCCAATTTTGGGAGGAGATAGATCATGTTTGATACCCACTTGCATTCTGTAGTGTCCTTCGATGGTATATCCACAGGGGAACAGATGTTGCTTGCCGCCGAACGGGCTGGATTGCAGGAAATATGCTTTACAGATCATATTGACTATGATCCACTTGGCAAGGAGCAGAATCTGGCGTTTGATAACAGAATATACAGCGAATCCTATGATAACTTGGAACATAGTAAAATCCGAATCTGCCGGGGCATGGAATTTGGCATGATGCCGGATAATAAGGAGCGGTTTCAGGAAGATCTGAAACGCAGACCCTTTGATTTTGTCCTTGGCTCCGTCCACTTTGTAGAGAATCTGGATATTTACTACGATGAATTTTGGCAAGACAAAACAGTGGAACAGGCGGAACGCCTGTATCTGGAGCAAACCCTTGCCTGTGTGCAGTTACATGATGGGTTTGATGTGCTTGCACATCTTACATACATTGGTAAGGTCAAGGGCAATCCATACAAACGCCCGGTATCTTTTGATAAGCATAGGGAATTAATCGAGGAAATTCTGAAAACCCTTGTACAGAAAGAGAAGGGATTGGAGATCAATACCAGTGGCTTCGATCGGTGCGGTGCTTTTTTGCCGGATATACAGTACATTCGCCGGTTTAAGGAATTGGGTGGCAGGTTTGTTACAGTAGGTTCTGATGCCCATGAAACTGAGCGGGTAGGGCAATACTGTGCCGAAGCATGCCAACTGGCGAAGGAAGTGTTTGGTTATGTTTGTACCTTCCGGGATAGAAAGCCTGTGTTCCACAAATTATAGTTTCAACCGCCGTCGAAACGACGGCGGTTTTCCCATATATTGTGGTTTACCTTGACTTTGCAACACAAAATGGGTATAATACATTAGATATATTATGGATAAGTAGGTATTAGTATGGCAACCAAGAAACAGGAACAATACGGCAATTCCAGTATCTCTATGCTGAAGGGTGAAGAGCGGGTCCGCAAACGCCCTGCGGTTATTTTTGGTTCGGATGATCTGGAAGGGTGTAAGCATGCGGTGTTTGAGATCCTTTCCAATGCCATTGACGAGGCCCGGGAGGGCTATGGCGATACCATCATTGTTACAAGATACGAAGACATGAGCGTAGAAGTGGAAGATTTTGGCCGTGGCTGTCCCGTGGATTATAATGAAAAAGAAAAACGCTATAATTGGGAACTGGTATTTTGTGAGATGTATGCCGGCGGTAAGTACGGCGAAAACGGCGAAAACTATGAGTACTCCCTTGGTCTAAATGGGTTGGGTTCCTGTGCAACCCAGTATGCCTCTGAGTATTTTGATGCCACCATACGCAGGGACGGTTTTCGATACGATCTGCATTTTGAGAAGGGCAGAAACAAGGGCGGTCTGAAGAAAGAGCCTACCGACCGTGGCCGTAAGACCGGCTCTGTGTTCCATTGGCGTCCGGACAAGCAGGTGTTTACGGACATTAATATTCCTGCGGATTACTATCGGGATGTATTGCGCCGTCAGGCAGTGGTCAATAAGGGGATCACTTTCAAATTCCGCAACCAGATAGGTAAGAAGTTTGAAGAGGAAGAATTTTGCTATGCCGACGGTATCAAGCAGTATATTGAGGAAATGACCGGCGATAATGCCTTTACTATGCCGGTATTCTGGGAAGCGGAACGCAAGGGCAGGGATGCAGAAAACCGCCCGGAAATGAAACTGAAGATCACAGCTTCTTTCTGCTTCAGCAAGCAAATGAGTCATGTGGAATACTACCATAATTCCTCTTGGTTGGAGTACGGCGGCAGTCCGGACCGGGCTGTGCGTTCCGGCTTTGTGGCGGCGTTTGATAAATATCTCAGGGATAATAACAAGTACACCAAAACAGAGAATAAAATTATTTTTCAGGATATTCAGGACAGTCTGGTGATCGTTACCAACTGCTTCTCCACTATTGGCTGCTTTGAAAACCAGACAAAAAAGTCTGTTAATTCCAAGTTTACGCAGGAGGCAATGACAGCCTTCTTTAAAGAGAAGTTACAGGTTTGGTTCCTGGAAAACAAGCAGGAGGCAGATCGGGCAGTAGAGCAGATTCTTATCAACAAACGTGCCCGGGAAAGTGCGGAAAAGACCCGCAGTAACATCAAGAAAAATCTCAACGCCAAGGTGGATATTGCCAACCGCGTTCAGAAATTCGTTGATTGCCGCAGCAAAGATGTGAATGTCCGGGAACTGTATATCGTGGAGGGAGATTCTGCGTTAGGCAGCGTTAAGCAATCCCGGAACGCGGAATTTCAGGGAATTATGCCGGTGCGAGGGAAGATTCTTAATTGCTTAAAGGCGGACTACACCAAGATTTTTGCATCCCCGATCATTACGGATTTGATGAAGGTTCTGGGCTGCGGTGTGGAGATTCAAGGAAAGAAAGCGAAGGAACTGTCCTCTTTTGACATTGAAAATCTTCGATGGAATAAGGTGGTCATCTGTACCGATGCAGACGTGGATGGCTTCCAGATCCGTACGCTGATTTTGACCATGCTTTACAGGTTGTGTCCCACGCTGATCCGGGATGGTTATGTGTATATTGCAGAATCACCACTTTTTGAAATCACATATAAGGGCAAAACTTGGTTTGCCTACAATGAGATGGAAAAAGCAAAGATACTTCGGGAGGATCTGGAGGGCAAGAAGCCGGATAATATCCAGCGTTCCAAGGGCCTTGGCGAGAATGATCCTGTTATGATGGCGATGACCACCATGAATCCGGAGACGCGTCGGCTGATTAAAGTCATGCCGGAGGATGCCGAGAGAACAGCACATTACTTTGACGTTCTGCTGGGCGACAGTCTTACGGAAAGAAAGAATTTTATTGCAGAAAACGGCGCCAAGTATCTGGAACTGGCGGATATTTCATAAAAGAGGTGCATTATGGCACGGAAGAAAAAAGAAGTACAGGCAGAAGGCAGTAAGATCGATACCAGTCATGTAGTGGGACTGGTGGGTTCTACAACAGAACAGGCGATTTCCGAGACACTGGAGATCAACTATATGCCCTATGCTATGTCCGTCATTGTTTCTCGGGCAATCCCAGAAATTGACGGTTTCAAGCCTTCCCACAGAAAATTGCTGTACACCATGTACAAAATGGGCCTTTTAAAAGGCAAGCTCACCAAGTCTGCCAATATTGTGGGACAGACTATGCAGTTGAACCCCCACGGTGATGCAGCTATTTATGAGACGATGGTTCGTTTGGCGCGGGGTAACGAAACTTTGCTGCATCCTTTTGTCGCGTCAAAGGGTAACTTTGGTAAGGTTTACTCCCGGGATATGGCTTATGCGGCATCCCGTTATACGGAGGCAAAGCTGGAGCCCATCTGCGACGAGTTGTTCCGGGATATTGACCTAGATACGGTGGATATGGTGGATAACTACGATGCCACCCGCAAAGAGCCCACACTTCTGCCTACTACATTTCCCAATGTGTTGGTCTCCGCCAACCAAGGCATCGCTGTTGGTATGGCAAGTAACATCTGCTCTTTCAACTTAGCGGAGGTGTGCAACACTGCTGTTGCGCTAATGAACAACCCGGATCACGATATTTTGGAGACATTGCCCGGTCCTGATTTTTCTACCGGTGCGGAACTGCTTTTTGATGAAGCGACGACACGGGAGATTTATTCCACGGGCAGAGGCAGTTTTAAACTCCGGGCAAAGTGGCGTTATGAGAAAAAGGATAATCTGATCGAGATCTATGAAATTCCTTACTCTACTACCAGTGAGGTCATTATTGATAAGGTGGCAGAGTTAATTAAGGCGGGGAAAATCAAAGAGATCAACGATATGCGGGATGAGACAGATCTGAGCGGTCTAAAACTCGCCATTGATCTTAAACGTGGCGTAGACCCGGAGAAATTGATGCAGAAACTTTTCCGGATGACACCATTGCAGGATAGCTTTTCCTGCAACTTTAATATCCTGATTGCAGGTATGCCCAGAGTTATGGGCGTTGGGGAAATACTGGAGGAGTGGACTGCGTGGCGTACCGAATGTGTCCGCCGCCGCATTTACTTCCAGATACAAAAGAAGGAGGAACGTCTCCATCTGCTCAAAGGTCTGGAACGAATTTTGCTGGATATTGATAAGGCTATTGCCATCATCCGGGAAACGGAGATGGAGAGCGAGGTCATTCCCAATCTGATGATTGGGTTTGGCATTGATGAGGTCCAGGCAAATTATGTGGCAGAGATTAAGCTGCGTAACATTAATAAGGAATACATTCTCAAGCAAATTAAGGCGGTAGATGCTTTGGAACAGGAAATTGCCGAACTGCGTGAGATCCTGAACAGCAGCCGCAAGCTGAAGAATGTGATTATCGCAGAACTGAAGGAGGTTGCGACCAAATACGGACAGCCCCGAAGAACAGAGATCATCTATGACGCACAACAGAACACATCCGGTGAGGAAGAAGACGACACTCCGGATTACCCGGTTACGTTGTTTGTGTCCAAGGAGGGGTATCTGAAAAAAATCACAGCCCAAAGCTTGCGTATGTCAGGTGAGCAGAAGTTTAAAGAAGGGGATAGTCTGGCGTTTTCGAGGGAAACTAGCAACAAAGCGGAGATCCTCGTATTTACAGACCTGTTCCAGTGCTATAAATCCAGACTCAGCGAGTTTGAAGATTCAAAAGCATCCCTGTTAGGTGATTATCTGCCGCAGAAATTGGGCATGGAGCCTCAGGAAAGTGTCCGTTATGTGATTTTGCCCGGTGATTATAAAGGGTTTGTTCTGTTCTTCTTTGAAAACGGAAAGGTGGCAAAAGTACCTCTTTCCGCCTATGAGACCAAGACCAATCGCCGTAGGTTGACCGGTGCATTCTCTGATAAGAGTCCTTTAAAGGCGGTAATTGCCCTTGATACAGATGCCCAAGTGGCGCTTTATGCTACTGATGGACGAGCAGCAGTAATTTCCACAGCCTTGCTGCTTCCCAAAACCACCCGAAATACCATTGGTGTATCTGTGATGAGTTTGAAAAAGAAGGCGGTTTTGGACCGTGCGGTATTGTTGGAGGAAAGCGGTATTACCAATGTCAGCCGTTATCGATGCCGGACGATCCCCACTGCCGGAGCACTCCTGAAGGAAGAGGATTCTCCAGAAAAACAGATCAGCTTTGATGTTTAGCTGAGGGGAGTGCACTATGAAGAATCGCTTACAGAACATATTCTATTTACTAAAGACGACTGTAGGTTGTTTGTTATTTGCGCTGGGGTTTGATATGTTCCTGGAGCCCAATGGGCTAAATGCAGGCGGGATATCCGGTCTGTCTATGGTGTTGGTGCACCTAACAGATTTGGGTACTGTGGGTACGATCACAGCAATTTTAAATCTACCACTGTTTGCAATTGCCGGTGTGCGTATCGGAAGGCGATTCTTCGTTTGGTCCCTAATTGGAATGTTATTGAGTGCTGTGTCCATTGATTTGCTTGCCATTTTGCCTTTCCCATACACAGAGCCACTGATTGCAGCACTCTACGGTGGTGCTCTCTGCGGTGTTGGCATGGGAATCGTTTTTGCAAGCGGTGGATCCACCGGCGGTTCTGATATTATTGTTCGTCTGTTAAAACAAAAATGGCCGAATGTGCCTATTGGTATGATTAGCACCTGCTTTGATTTGGTGGTTGCGGCTATCACCGGCATTGTTTTTATGGATGTAGGTCGTGCCCTCTACAGTGGAGTTGCGATTATTGTAGCCGGGCGGGTAATCGATGCAGTGGTCTATCAGTTTGACTATTCCAGAGTGGCACTGATTATAACAGAGCAAAGTGATACAGTTGCCGCTCAGATTACACAGACGCTCTCCAGAGGGGTAACATTCCTCTATGGCGAGGGCGCATATAAACATCATAAGATGAAAGTCATTCTTACGGCGGTGAAGCGGCAGCAGCTTGCAGAATTAAAGCAGTTGGTGGTGGATGTAGACCCGGATGCCTTTGTGATTGTGCAGGAGGCACACCAGGTCCTGGGAGATGGGTTTTCCCGATATTCCAAAGATGCTCTTTGATTGAAGGTGAAACAGTATGAAGCGTTATATTGGGCTCTTAAATATAATACTCCTTGTCAGCCTGCTCATTAGCGGCTGTGGTTTTTGGATGGATGGCACCCGTGTATCCGTAACACCCCATCTGGAACAGAATCTTCAATCAAAGGAGGAGCCGGTTGCTGTCTCAACCTATACGGACATGCGAAATAACCTGCAAAAAATGATAGGAAACGGCGAGACCAACGGCGTTATTACTGTTTCTGAACTGAACGATGAGACCGCCCGATACTATATGGACACAGCGATAAAATATCTTAAAAAAAACGACCCTGTTTGCGCCTATGCGGTGGATAGAATTTCCTATGATATAGCAATCAACCGGGGCGAAACAGTAGTTGCATTTCAAATTGAATATTACCACGGGCGGGCGGAAATTCTCCGCATAAAACAGACCGGCTCAATGAATGAAGCAACTGCTGTTATATCCGGTGCATTGAATAACTGCGAGGCGTCTATAGTGCTACGAATCAGGCAGTATGAACCAACGGATTTTGTCCAGATGGTGCAGGATTATGCAAATGATAATCCGGGAATCATTATGGAAATTCCGGAAGTAAGGGTTGGCATCTATCCGGAAGATGGCAACGAACGGATTGTGGAGCTACAGTTTACATATCAGACAAGCAGGGAAGTGCTTAGGAATATGCGGGAGCGTGTAGAGCCGGTCTTCACTTCTGCGGAGCTGTATGTTAAGGGGGCTACCCAGGTCAGTGATATTTATTCTCAGCTCTACTCTTTCTTGATGGAGCGCTATGATTATAAAATAGAAACTTCCATAACGCCTACATACAGTCTCCTTCTGCATGGCGTTGGGGACAGCCGAGCGTTTGCCAATATATACGCAGCTATGTGCCGAAATGCAGAATTGGACTGCAAGGTGATTTCCGGAACAAAAAATGGGGAACCATGGGTGTGGAACTTGGTCCGCCTCAGAGGTGGCTATTACCATGTTGACCTTTTACAATGCAGCCAAGACGGTCAATTTCGTATGCTTACAGACAGTGAAATGGCTGGTTATGTCTGGGACTATACTGCCTATAAGACAAATTGAAATTTTTTCGCAAAAATGCTTGACTTATCATAAAAATCTGCTATAATACCACTTGTTACGCGGGTGTAGCTCATCTGGTAGAGCGCCACCTTGCCAAGGTGGAGGTAGCGAGTTCGAGCCTCGTCACCCGCTCCAGAATAGAACCCACATTTGCCTATGACAAATGTGGGCTTTTTCTTTGTTGAAATCAGCACTTTACGATGCTGTAGAAATTTGTTATAATATTATAAATGCAACAAATCGTTTGTTACTTGTAAGGGTGATTGCCGTGAAGTATTACATTTTATTTGCTCTGGTTGTTTGTCTGTTGTTTTCCGGTTGTACTGTGGCAGAGCCTGAGGTTATGGAAAGTACGGCGCCGGAAACCACTGCCAATCCTCTGGAAACCTGGGATCCTTTTGTGGGTGGCTTTGAATATTCCGCCGGCAGGATCTTTCTGGATGCCGTTGATGGAGGAGAGAAGATAGACTACAACATCTCCTATCGCCATAAAGATGAGACCATAGAGATTTTGGAGAAGGATGTTTCCCGCTATACTACCTGGAAGCTGGTGGATCAGCGGCTGTATTTTGCTTCCTGGGATAACCTTTACGCCAAAGACTTGCCGGATGGTGAACTGACGCACCTGGTAATTGATCGCCAAAAGTATGTGAGAGTTTCCAGTATTCTGGATATGCAGGATGATCAACTTCTGTGCGGCGCGCAGAAGTGGGAACAGACCACCGATTCGGCATCTTCTACCGGACAGTATCCGGTGGATACACAAATATGGGTAAAGCTCGATTTTTCTGAGTACTGTGAGAATATAGATTTTTTGGATAAACCTTAATAGAACATCCCTCTTGATGCAATATCAAGAGGGATGTTCTATTATAGAACTTTAGACAGGAACTCTTGAAGTCTGGGATGGTTGGGTGAGTTGAAGATTTCGTCGGGTGTACCTTGCTCCACAATCTTACCTTCGTCCATGAACAGAACGCGGTTACCAACTTCCCGGGCAAAGCCCATCTCATGGGTTACTACCACCATGGTCATACCTTCATCTGCAAGTTCCTTCATGACTTCCAGAACCTCGCCGACCATTTCCGGGTCCAGGGCAGAGGTGGGCTCGTCAAAAAGCATGACCTCCGGCTCCATTGCCAGAGCACGCACGATGGCGATCCGTTGCTTCTGTCCGCCGGAAAGCTGACTGGGGTAGGCCTTTGCCCGATCCTGCAAGCCGACACGGCTAAGCAGTGCCATCGCTTTTTCCTCAGCCTCTGCCTTGGATTTCTTAAGCAGATGGATGGGCGCCAGAGTCATATTCTTCAAAATCGTCATATGGGGGAACAGATTGAAATGCTGGAACACCATACCCATCTTCTGACGGTGAATATTGATGTTGACCTTTTTGTCCGTGATATTATTGCCATTGAACAGGATCGTTCCACCGGTGGGAACTTCCGTCAGATTCAGACACCGCAGAAAGGTGGACTTTCCGGAACCGGAAGGACCGATCACAACAACGACTTCACCCTTTGTGATATCCGCGCTGACACCATCAAGCGCTTTGATTTTTCCGCCGCCAAAGTGTTTCTTCAGATCTTTCGCAGAGATGATAATATTATCGCTCACTGTTTCTCAGCCTCCTTTCCAGTTTGCCTACCAGGAAGGTAAAGAACATAACCATCGCCAGGTAAATAATTGCCGTCATCAGAAGGGGGAACAGGTAATCGTAGGAGACACCGCCCACCACATTACCGGCATAAGTCAGTTCTGCAATGCCTACATAGGCAGCTACAGAGGTTTCTTTCAGTAGAACAATGAATTCGTTGGCCAGGGCAGGGAGGACCGCCTTTAAGGTTTGAGGCAAAATGATGTGCCGCATAGTCGCGACATAGCCAAAGCCCAAGGAACGGCCTGCTTCCATTTGACCAGGATCCACAGCCATGATGCCGCCGCGGATGATCTCCGCTACATAAGCGCCGGAGTTGATGCCGAAGGCAAAGGCCGCAACGGTAACACCGTCTCTGCTGGAGGCAAAAACCACAAACCACCAGATCATCAGCTGCACCAATACAGGCGTACCGCGAATTACTGTAAGATATACGTTACAGATCCAGTTAAAGAAGCCAAGAATGTGCTTGCCAATACCGTGCATCTCGCTGCCGTTTTTGTCCCAGGTGGCGCGAACAAGGGCAATAACAACACCAATCACAATACCCATTAGAAGTGCCATAAGGGTGAGTAACAGCGTGTTTAGAAGACCCTCTACATACATTTGATAGCGGTCGTCAAATATAAAACATTTATAAAAATCATAGAAAAGATCCTCAAGCTTTTCCGGAAGGTCGAGGATCCATTGCGGTGCAACATCAGGCCATGATTTTGCAGGACCCGGTTTCATTGAATCAACTCCTTAAACAGCTTAATGAAGGGGCTCGGGAAGCCCGAGCCCCTTGCAAAATGCAATTCTTATTCAGCGGGAATGTACTTGTCGATGATCGCCTGAACGGTGCCGTCCTCGATCAGAGCCTTCAGCGCGGTGTTAACTGCCTCGTAGAGCTCGGTGTTATCCTTGCTCATTGCTGCAGCGTACTGCTCCTGGATGTACTCAGTCTCCAGGATCTTCAGACCCTCAACAGCTTCCACAAAGGCCTTGGCAGGCTCGTTGTCGATAACAACGCAGTCGACCTTACCGGTCTTCAGAGCCTGAACAGCATCAGCGCCCTTGCTGTAACGGTCGATGGTGGCCAGACCTTCGTCCTCTAGATCCCAGGTGGTGTACAGGTCGCCGGTGGTGTTACGCTGCACGCCGATCTTGGTGCTTGCTCCTTCTGCGAACAGATCGTCAACGGAAGCAATTTCAGAGTCTTCGGTTACAATGATGACCTGGACGCCGGTAGCGTAGCTCTCGGTGAAGTTGACTTCTTCCTCACGCTCGGGGGTAACAGTCATGCCTGCCAGACCAATGTCGGCCTTGCCACCCTTGACGGACTCGATGATGGAATCGAATTCCATATCGTTGATGACCAGTTCCAGACCCAGCTTCTCAGCGATGGCCTCTGCGATCTCGGCATCGATACCCACGACCTCGTTACCCTCGATGTACTCGTAGGGAGGGAAGGCTGCGTTGGTAGCCATGGTCAGCTTGCCGGCTTCAACAGTCTTCAGAGTCTGCTCAGCGTCGCCGGTAGCACCGGCAGTCTCATCAGCAGCACCGGTGGTTTCAGTGGGAGTTGCGTTGTTGTTTTCGGGCCCGTTAGCGGGTGCGCAGGCAGCCAGAACAGCAACCATAACCAACGCAAGGACCAGAGCAATGATCTTCTTCATAACAAATGATCTCCTTTACAGTGATTTAATATTGGGAATAGGATGTGTGTATTATACCACGCATAATATACATCGTCAATAGGCTACATCAAACAAATTATTTGTGTAAAGAGGTAATTAGAACGTATAAATTAATGTAGAAATTTAAATTTGTGCATAATATTCACTAATACATGAATATTATGTGCCGTATGGAATAAGGGTGTTCCTTGGAAAATGTGTTGATTACCTTAAATCTGACCCCATCAGAGGAAAATTCCAGTTGTAAATAGGGGGAAAGTATTATATAATACTAAAGTTATATATGTAATTAACTTCTGAGGAGTAGCTCTTATGGTCAATCGAAGCGAAGAACTGAAGAAGTATCTGGTTCCCGGTAAGCATGTGCATCTGGTGGGGATTGGCGGCGTGTCCATGCGCCCACTGGGACTTGTACTGAAGGATATGGGTTTACTGGTTACCGGTTCTGATATGAATTCCTCCGTATCCACCGATGAACTGATTGCTAAGGGGATCCATGTTTCCATTGGTCATGCGGAATCCAATGTGGACGGTGCAGATTGTGTAATCCGCACTGCTGCTGCACATAACGATAACCCGGAGATTGCCGCAGCCCGCAGTAAAGGAATCCCTATGTTTGAGCGGGCTCAGGCGTGGGGTGTGATCATGCAGGCATACAAGAATGCTGTGTGTATTTCCGGTACCCACGGAAAGACTACCACTACTTCTATGGTAACGCATATTCTTATGGCGGCGGAACTGGACCCGACTATTATGCTTGGAGGCTATCTGCCACTGCTGCGTTCGGGGCACCGGGTAGGTAAGGGTGATACCATTGTTCTTGAAAGCTGCGAATATTGCGACTCGTTTTTGAATTTTTATCCCACGTTGTCTGTGATTTTGAACATTGAGGCAGATCATCTGGATTATTTTAAGGACCTGCAAGATGTGGAAAAATCTTTCAGACGATTTGCCCGGTTATCCACTGGTGGCGTTCTCGCCAACGGCGATGACCCGCATGTAGTGGAAACGCTACAGGGGGTAGATTATGTGAGCTTTGGTTTTGCATCCGGCAACCGCATTACAGCCAGCAATGTGTGTCCGGACTGGAGACACCTGGATGTTATATGTGATGGGTCTTTTTACTGCCATTTGGATCTGAAAGTTCTGGGAAGACACAATGCGCTTAACGCTCTGGCGGCGGCCGGTACAGCATGGATGCTGGGTGTGCCCGGTGAGGCGGTTTCCAAAGGTCTTGCCACATTCAGTGGCGCGGAACGCCGTATGGAGTTTAAGGGAAAATTCAACGGTGCAGATGTCTATGATGATTATGCACATCATCCTGATGAGCTTGCAGCAACGATAGAGGCTGTGCGCTCCATGGAATATAAACGGTTGGTGGTGGCATTCCAGCCACATACATACACCAGGACGAAAGCACTGTTTTCGGATTTTGTTCGGGAACTGAAAAAGGTGGATCAGGTCGTTTTGGCGGAGATTTACGCTGCCCGGGAGCAGAATACAGTTGGTATTTCCTCCAGAGATCTTGCCGGAGAGATTCCCGGTGCAATTTATTGCGAGACGTTGCCTGAGGTTACACAGACCCTTCGTGGAATTATCAGTCAGGGCGATGTGGTTTTAACGGTTGGTGCCGGTGATATTTATCGTGCCGGCGAAGCACTATTGGATAAATAAGCGGCGTGCCGCGTGATTAATGGAGCGATGCGTATGGGTAAATTGAATGTGTGTGTGTTATTTGGTGGAATTAGTCCGGAGCATGAGGTATCTTTGCGCTCTGCTGAATCCGTTCTAAACCATTTGAATACGGAAAAGTACAATATCTACCCTGTCGGCATTACCAAAGAAGGGGATTGGCTCCTCTATGGAGGAGTTGATTATTCTCTTTTACCTACCGGGCAGTGGCAGCAGCACCCTGCAAATCGGAAGGCGGCAATTTCTCCTATACGGGGGCAGGGATTGTTGATTTTCGAGAATGATTGTGTTGTGCGGGAAATGATCGATGTAGTATTCCCTGTCCTACACGGAGAAAATGGAGAGGACGGCGCAATGCAGGGCTTGTTGCAGATGGCAGGCATCCCCTATGTGGGCCCTCACGTGGCGGCATCGGCAGTGGCGATGGATAAGACGCTGACCAAGCTGGTAATGGATGATGCCAGAATCCCTCAGGCAGAGTGGGTTTTGGTAAAAAGCAACGGTCTGGCGGCACAGATGGAAGCAATTTTGGACGGGGTTGAGGAAAAGTTTGCCTATCCTGTTTTTGTTAAGCCCGCAGGCACAGGATCTTCTGTAGGCGTCTCAAAGGCGGCAGACAGGGTCGTGCTGGAGAAGGCACTGCTTAATGCAGCCAAATATGACAGCAAGATCCTTGTGGAGGAATTTATTCACGGCAGGGAAGTCGAGGTCGCGGTGATGGGCAACGAAACACCCGTTGCATCTGTTTGCGGTGAGATCGATTCCGGTGCGGAATTTTATGATTACGAAGCAAAATATGTTACAGACACATCTGTTGCCTATATTCCTGCTCGGATTGATGAGGATATTGCGGAGCAGGTGCGTGAATTAGCGGTGAGAGTGTACAGTTCCATCGGATGTCAGGGTTTGAGCAGAGTAGATTTTTTTGTAACCTATAAGGATAACCGGATTGTATTCAATGAGATTAATACTTTGCCTGGCTTTACCTCTATTTCTATGTATCCCAAACTGTTCGCGGCCAGTGGTGTCCCTTATGACCGGCTGATAGATGAGCTTGTACAGTTTGCATTGGAGTCGTTCAGATGAAGCAACGTGTGATATTATCTGTCTGTGGACGACAGGCATATCTTGATCAGGAACCGGATGTAATTGAACTGGTAACGGAAGGAACAATGGAATTTAAGGACGGCGGTTGGGATATTTGTTATGAGGAAACCGAGTTAACCGGACTTTCGGGTGTTACTACGACTTTTCGTGTAGAGCCGGGAAAAATTGTGTTGACACGTACCGGAAAGCTAAACTCTCAAATGGTATTTCGGGAAGGCGTTCGGCATACATCTCTATATCAAATGGAATTTGGTGCATTGATGATTACCGTTTGTGCAGACAGGATATTGGCAATGCTGGATGATCGTGGCGGTATGATTGATCTGGTATACGGTATTGAAATCGAGCATAGTACTGCGGGAACAGTGGATTACCACTTGGAGATCAGACCGATACAGTAAAAATGAAGCAGATAACATTGTTATCTGCTTCATTTTATTTTATTTATTCCGGAGGAAGGGCACCCGGACCGTCAGTAATAACACCGCCGCCGATACCGGGAAGCTCTACATCACCGGAACCGACTTCCGACTCGGCACTGCCTTCAATCTTGCATACGACACCGTCGCGGCTTCGGTATTTGGATTCGTCCTCAAAATTTCTGAACAGCAGTTCATCTGTTTCCTTGCTGTATTTACAGCGATAGGTTTTTACATCATAGCCGGTGTAGGGCTCAGTGATGTAGTCTCCGTCCTTATAGCCCTCCGGATTGTTGGAGGATAAAGTCTTATAAGAGATGGCATAGTTATAGGTGTTCAGTGTTTCATATTCCATCTTTACATAGTAATCCTTGGTATCCGTACCAACAAGGGTTACAGTGGTGTTGCCGCCGGAGGCACTGGCTTCAATGCGTATGGGGTGATCCATGTTATTTTTAAATCGGAAATCAATGGATCCCCAACTTACTGTGGCATCCATGCCTAAGGGCATATAGGTTGTGGCAAAGCCGTGATTATCCCGGACAAGGATTTCAAGATCAGCAACCAGAGCGCAGTAGTACAGGGCAGAGGAGACCTGGCAAATGCCGCCTCCAATGGTTTCCACCGTTTCGTTGCCAGAGTAAGAGCGGCCGGGACGATAGCCCTTTGCCTCTGTGCGCTCGCCGAGGGCATCATTATAGGAGAATGCCTCCCCGGGCATAAGAATCATGCCGTTAATTGCTTCACAGGCAAGCCGCAGGTTGGTGTCCCGGTTTGCGTCGCTGGCGGATGCTGCGGTATAGGTGGACAAGGTGTCTCTGTACAGTGTGTCGGACAGCTCCTTGGCTGTAATTTTCGGGGGGATCGCGGTGAAGGGAATTTCTACAGTTGTGCCGTATTTTGCTTCCTGTAGCTTTGTTTTTGCTGACTCCACATCAAAGCCATAGCCGTCTTTTCCTTCAACAATCTCGAAAGTTTTCGGATCGAAGGTGGCATCAACAGGCGCAATATAATACCCACTGAGAATGGATTCCAGGTCAACAGGCTCCGGTGCAATCATGCCACACTCTCCGGTTACGGAAAAGGTAAAATGGCTGTAAGCGTTAACAACGTCTTGATACAACGCGTTTAAGTCCAGTCCATATTCCGGAACACCCAGGTTTACGATGAGCTTTTGGTCCGGAGCGTTTCCGACAACCTCATAAGTGGACTGGGAAAGGGTGCTGCTGTAATGAATACCCAAATCTGCCAGCGTTTTGCGGATTTCTTCCGAATCCAGGTCCAGATAAGGCGCAAGGTCAACGACATAGCCTTCATCTCTTGCAATTTGCTGCTGTCTTTCCCGTTCCTCCTGAGAACCACTGTTGCCAAACTTATAGGCAGCTCTTACTGCACCGCGAATATCCAGCTTGCCCACATATTTTGTAGGAATTTGGACGGAACTATCCAATACAGTAACAGTCATGGGTGTTGTGGAATAGGCGGTGCTGTTTGCTTTAACCGCATCAATTGCCTGCGCCTGGGTCATACCACCTACATCTACACCTGCAACAGTGATGTTTTGCAGGATGATGCCATTCATATCTGCTTTTTCAAAATAGATCCAGCCAGCGGCTACCCCGATGACAATTGCAATCAAGGCAATACAGGTGGCAATAATTGCGGCCGTTCGATTGGTTTTCTTAGACGTTCTTCCACGGCGGCTGGAGCCTGTCATATTGCGATAAGCTCTTTCCAGCTCGTCCGTCTCCGCCTTTGATCGGAATCGACTGTTGTTCTTTTCCTTCATAAGGTTCACTCTTTCTGTCTGGGTTTAGGGGCGAACAATCTATGGTGTATGGTAATATTGTACCACAATCTGAAAGAATTGCAAGTTACAGATATTTACGCAGGTGGTCAATAAACACTTTGGATTGCCGGAGGCTGTCAACCCCGGCGGCAAGTTTTAGCCGCAGAGTGGGCTGTTTTGCTGATGCGATAAACTGTACTCGATTTTTATATTCCGATTCTGCACAAAGGGCACTGATAGCCTCCAAATTCAGGTCGTGCAGCGTAAACAGAACGTCGCCGGCTTTTTGATGGATGTCTAGAATGGATGCCTTCCGGGCGTTGGCGCGCAGCAGTGCAATGTCTATAAGGTTCAGCACACCCTTTGGAGGATCACCGTAACGGTCAATGATTTCATCCAGAAGTTCATCAGCATCTGCTTGTTCTCGGATCGCCGCCATGCGTCGGTAAAGGTCCATCCGTTCTTCCCCTCGGGATACATAGTCCTTATCCACGTTTGCAGTAACATTGAGGTCGGCGGTACAATCCGGTTCTTTGGGGAGCTCACCTCGTTCTTTCAGAACAGCTTCGTCCAAAAGCTTCAAATACATATCATAGCCAACGGACATCATGTGTCCGGATTGCTCTGCACCTAACAAATTACCGGCACCTCGAATCTCAAGATCCCGCATAGCAATTTTGAAACCTGATCCAAATTCTGCAAAATCCCGAATGGCAGTCAATCTTTTTTCCGCCACTTCTGTAAGATTTTTATCCCGACGGAAGGTAAGGTAGGCGTATGCATGGCGCGTGGAACGGCCTACGCGACCACGGAGCTGATGAAGTTGGCTCAGGCCAAAGCGGTCAGCATTTTCAATAATTAGCGTGTTGACATTGGGAATATCCAGTCCGGTTTCAATAATGGTTGTGCAGACCAAAACCTGCACATCACCGTCGGCTACAGCGTGCATAACATCACTTAAAACGTCCTCGCTCATTTTTCCATGGGCGACGGCGACGCTAAGACCGGGAATGCGTTTTTTCAGTGCTGCCGCACACTGTTCAATGGACTCGACCCTATTATGCAGATAGTAGACTTGGCCGCCTCTTTCCACTTCTTTACGAATAGCATCGTCTAAAATTGCATTGTTATGCTCCATAACGAAGGTTTGTACCGGGTAGCGGTCGGAGGGCGGCTCCTCAATGGTGGACATATCACGAATACCGGACAGTGCCATATTCAGCGTTCTTGGTATTGGGGTCGCAGACAAGGTAAGAACGTCTACACCTTTGGAGAGTTCCTTTAGACGCTCTTTATGGCTGACGCCAAAGCGTTGTTCCTCATCCACAATCAGAAGCCCCAAATCTTTAAATACGACACTTTTTTGCAGAAGCTTATGGGTTCCGATAACAATATCCACAAGTCCGGTCTGAAGCTTTTGCAGTGTTTTACGCTGTTCTGTGGCGGTACGGAATCGACTGAGGACTTCGATGTTAACCGGAAATCCACGGAATCGGGCAATTGCGGTTTGATAATGCTGCTGTGCCAAAACGGTGGTGGGGACAAGAATAGCCACTTGCTTGCCATCCATTACAGCCTTCATCACTGCCCGCAGTGCCACTTCGGTCTTGCCAAAGCCTACGTCGCCGCAGAGCAGACGGTCCATGGGTGTTGGAGATTCCATATCGGACTTGATTTCGCTGATGCAGCGAAGCTGGTCGTCTGTTTCCGGGTACGGGAAATTATCCTCAAACTCTCTCTGCCAGGAGGAATCTGCGGCAAAGGCAAAGCCCTCCTGGCGTTTTCTGGCGGCGTAGAGCTGGATGAGCTCTGCCGCCATATCCTTCGCCGCTTTTCGTGCTTTTGTCTTTGTCTTTTGCCAGGCATCGGTGCCGATTTTATTAAGGCGTACATTATTGTCCTCGCCGCCGCTTCCAATATATTTGCTAACCATGTCCAACTGGGTTGCCGGCACAAACAAAGTATCTGAACCTTGATAAGCGATCTTGACATAGTCCTTGACAGCGCCATCAATCTTGATCTGCTCCATGGCAATAAACCGGCCAATGCCATAGTTTTCGTGTACCACCAGGTCTCCGGGAGAAAGATCGGTAAAGGAATTGAGTTTTTGGCGGTTTGTTGCGGTCTTCTTAACCTTGCGTCGCGGTTCAGCCTTGGCGATAAGTTGCCCCTCTGTAAGCACAGCGAGCTTTGCACTGGGGTATTCCATTCCGTAGGGGAGTGTGCTGTCAGTGAGGAGAATTTGGCCCGGTTTTGGCATTGCAGTCATCGGGATGCACAGAAAAGCGGAAAGCCCCTTGCTGTTCAGCAATTCCTGAAGCAGTTCGGCCCGCCGACGGGAACCACAAAGAACCAGTGAGGAGAACTCCATTTTCTGATAATGGGCCAAATCTGCTGCCGCAGTGTCCAGACTGCCGCCATAGCTGGGAAGCTGTTTGGCAATCATAGGGAGCAGGTGCTTAGGGGGGCATTGTTCCGGATAGGATGTCCCGCTAAAGGCATCTAAATATACAATTGTCCTATTTTCCAGATTTTCAATAAAGTCCTCCCACTGACAGACATAATCACACAGTTCGCCTGCAAGAAGGCTGTTTTGGAGCAGATTGTCCAACTGCATGCCCATCTGCTCTGTGCGGGTTCGCGCTGCACGGTGGAGATTTGACTGGTCGCACAGGACCACAACAGAATTTTCCGGGATATAATTTAGGGCAGTGGAAAATTCAGGATACAGCAATGCCATATAGCGGTCAGACGCAGAATTGTGAAGTCCGTTTTCGTATTTTTCTAAATCCCGATCCAGAGTTGCAATCAATGTTTCGTTGGGATTCTTCCTGCGGCGTTGCTTTGCAATTAGACCTCGCAGGTCCGCGCAAAGCCCCGCTATCCCACTGGGGTGGAGCATTGGTTGAGACTCGCCCACCGGTAGCACAGTTACCTTATCGGTATTCTCGGTGCGCCGTTGAGAATCCGGGTCAAAGTACCCCATAGTATCCAATTCGTCCCCAAAAAATTCGGCACGGAAAGGTCGATCAGCAGCAGGGGAGAATATATCCAAAATACCACCCCGGACGGCATACTGACCGGGCCCTTCGACCATAGCGCATCGGCTGTAGCCGGAGCTGGAAAGCCGACAAAGAAGATCCTCCATGGAATAGGAGCAGCCAACTTCAAGCGTAAAGGCAGCTTGCATTAAGACGGCAGGAGACATGGTCCTCTGGGAAAGTGCATCCCAGGACATAATTTGCAGTGGGGCTTTGTGGGTAAATAAATCGTAAAGCTGCCGGAGCCTTTTTTGTTCCCACCCTCTGGAAACAACAGCACTATCATACAACGTTAATTCCCGGCTGGGCAGGATAGGTGCCTGCTCTCCTAAAAAGGCATTCAGCTCCTCTTGTAGCCGTTTGGCAGCAAAGTCATCCTGGCAAATCAGAACCAATGGACGTGAGGTGTCCTTCCGCAGACAAGCAATAATGTGGCTGCGGTTGATTTGCCCAATGCCGGTTACGGCTGCCGGTTCGTTTTTCGCAATGGCATCCAGTAACATACCGTATTCCGGTATTGTTTTCAGAAAGGATAATAATTTTTCCATATACGCACCTCACTAGAGAATTTTCCCCACGTAGGAACGCGGAAAGGGGGAAAACACCCCCTTTCCGTGATAATACAATATGTTTCTTATTTCCTGTTAAAGCGATTGGCGGTGGCAGGAACGCCCTTTTCGATGATCCAAAGGGCTGCCTCTGCGGCATTATCCAACGCTGTTGAGAGCTCTTTTTCCTCAGATGCGGAAAATCTGGATAGAACCCAATCTGCCAAATCACGATCCGGTTCCGGATTGGCACCGACACCGATCTTGACACGGGGGAATTCCTGGCTTCCTAACTCTCTAATAATGGATTTTATACCGTTATGGCCGCCAGCAGAGCCATCAGCGCGTACCCGCAATCTTCCCGGATCCAAAGAAATATCATCAAACAGAACAATAATTCGTTGTGGGGGAATACTAAAATACGCGGATAGCTGAAGCACAGACTTGCCTGACAGATTCATAAAAGTCTGGGGCTTTAAAAGATACAGTTTCTTGCCGTCTTTTACAGTTTGCCCATAAAGCCCCTGAAATTTTGCTCTGTCTATTTTGCAGTTGAGCTTTTCCGCAAGCAGATCAATCGCCCGGAAGCCGCAGTTATGGCGCGTTCCGACGTATTCCTTCCCGGGATTTCCAAGACCGACGATCAGCCAGCTTTCCACTTTTTTACCAAACACAACTTAAAACAGGTCGGCGATGGAAGTGCCGCCATGAATATGTGCGATTGCACGGGCAAAGATCGGCGCAACGTCAAGCTGCTTGATCTTATTACAGGGACAGTCTGAGGGGACGGGGATGGTGTTGTGAACGACCAGTTCTTTAATAGCACTGGCACTGATCCGCTCAAAGGCAGGACCGGACAGAACACCGTGGGTTGCACATGCGTAGACCTCCTTGGCACCTCCCACCTCGACCAGCGCGTTGGCGGCGTTGCACAGAGAGCCGGCAGTATCAACCATGTCATCAAAGAGAATGCAGGTCTTACCCTTAACATCGCCAATAACATTCATGACCTCGCAGACATTTGCTTTCTGACGCCGTTTGTCAACAATGGCAAGGCCCATGTGCACCTTTGCAGCAAAGGCCCGGGCACGGGCAACAGAGCCCACATCAGGGGAGACAACTACGAAATCGTCATGGTTAAATTTGTCTTCGGGGAATTTATCAAGATAATACTTCACAAAGGTAGGATTGCCCAGCAGGTGGTCTACAGGGATGTCGAAGAATCCCTGAATCTGGGAGGCATGTAAATCCATAGTCAATACCCGGTCTGCGCCTGCGGTGGTCAGAATGTTTGCCACCAATTTGGCAGAAATCGGGTCTCGGCTCTTGGCCTTGCGATCCTGGCGGGCGTAACCAAAGTAGGGGATAACAGCAGTGATGCGGCCGGCAGAGGCGCGACGGCAGGCATCGATCATGACCAACAGTTCCATCAAGTGGTTGTTGACAGGCTTACAGGTAGACTGAATTAGAAAAACATCCGCACCACGGACAGTCTCGTTTAAAGAGACAGAGACCTCGCCGTCAGCAAAGGTTTTAACTTCACCCTGCCCCAGAGACAGACCCAATTCCTTGCAAACAGTCTCTGCAAACGCAGGATTAGAATTACCGCAGAAAATCTTAATGTTATCACCGTACGCAATCATCTTTGGAATTACCTCACTTTTATCTTCTATTTCTGTCTATGGCATACTACAGACCATACTGATTGTATTATAGCACCATTTGGCAGGAAATTGCAACACCGAACCAGAGAAAATAGCAACAAAAATAACATAAAAAAATCAAATTCTTGCAACAAAGCGACGAGGGGGCGTTTGAATGGGAAATTATAACTTGAAACGAAATTATGTTTGAAATAATACTTGTGCACAGACCTGCTGCGTGGTATAATATTATGAAATATTTTTTTGATACTGGGAGCGGCTTATGAATGATAAGATAGTGATCAGGGGCGCGCGGGAAAACAACCTGAAAAATGTGGATTTGACAATTCCCAGGGACAAGCTGGTGGTTTTTACCGGGCTTTCCGGTTCCGGTAAATCCAGTCTGGCATTCGATACGATCTACGCTGAGGGTCAGCGCCGGTATGTTGAGAGCCTGAGTTCTTACGCAAGACAATTTTTGGGGCAGATGGACAAACCGGATGTGGATTCTATAGACGGACTTTCTCCGGCTATCTCTATAGATCAAAAGACCACCTCCAAGAACCCACGTTCTACCGTGGGCACAGTTACGGAAATCTATGATTATCTCCGTTTGCTTTGGGCGAGGGTGGGAATACCGCACTGTCCTTCCTGCGGAAAAGAAATATCCCGTCAGACTATCGATCAGATTGTGGACCGGATTATGGCGATGGATGAAGGGACCAAGTTAATCGTTCTTTCGCCTATCATTCGTGAGAAGAAGGGTGAGCATGCTAAGGTTTTTGAGGATGCCCGAAAGTCCGGCTTTGCGCGTGTACGTGTGGACGGCATCCTGTACGATCTGGATGAGCAGATTCTCTGTGAGAAGAATAAGAAACACACCATCGAATTAGTAGTAGATCGTCTTATCGTCCGTGAGAATCAACATCGCCGTATTGCAGATTCAGTGGAAACAGCGTGTGCGCATTCCGGTGGCTTGGTTACGGTTCATCTTCCGGCAACAGGTGAAGAAATCAGTTTTTCCCAGAATTATGCCTGTGAGGACTGCGGTATCAGCTTGTCGGAACTGGAACCGAGGATGTTTTCTTTTAATAATCCTGCGGGTGCTTGCCCTTCCTGTACGGGTCTAGGTTTCCAACTGGTTGCCGATGAGGATCTGGTAATTCCGGATAAGAATAAATCAATTTTTGAAGGCGCAATCCAGGCATCCGGCTGGAGCAGTGCGCGGACGGATTCCGTTTTTCGTATGTACTTTGAAGCCCTATCTCAGAAGTATCATTTCTCACTGACTGCCCCGGTAAAAGATCTGTCTGCGGAAGCGATGGATGTGATTCTAAACGGAACCAAGGGGGAAAAGCTTCGCATGACCTATAACCGTGGTAACGGAATGGGCGTGCTGGAGCAGCCCTTTGAGGGGATTTTGAATAATATTAGCCGGCGTTACCGGGAGACACAGTCCGATGCAGCGCGAAAAGAGCTGGAGGAGTGTATGGCTTCCGCCCCTTGTCCCCGGTGCCATGGGGAACGCCTTTCCGATATTGCCCGGGCAGTTACTGTGGGCGGGATCGGCATAATGGACTTTTGCCGAATGAGTATCCGGCAGGAATTGGAGTTTATTGATGGTCTGAAGCTGGAAGGCAATATGGCAATGATCGCCGAACAGATCCTACGGGAAATACAGGACAGACTTCGTTTCTTGGTGGATGTTGGGCTGCAGTATTTAACCTTGTCCAGAGCGGCGGCTACGCTTTCCGGCGGTGAAAGCCAGCGTATCCGGCTGGCTACACAGATCGGATCTTCCCTGATGGGGGTACTGTATATTCTTGATGAGCCCTCCATTGGGTTGCATCAGAGGGATAATGACAAGCTGCTATCCACACTCAAACGTCTAAGGGATCTTGGCAATACTTTGATCGTGGTGGAGCATGATGAGGACACAATGCGCGCTGCTGACTATGTGGTGGATGTGGGTCCCGGGGCAGGCAGCCATGGTGGTCAGATTGTTGCCGCAGGTACACTGGATGAAATTATCAGTTGCAAGGAATCCGTTACCGGACAATATCTTTCCGGATTAAAAAAGATTCCTATACCTGCAAAACGCCGGGAAGGAAATGGACAGCACCTTACTGTTTGCGGCGCAAAGGAAAATAACTTAAAAGACATTGATGTTTCCATCCCCCTTGGCACACTTACCTGCGTAACCGGTGTTTCCGGGTCCGGCAAATCCAGTCTGGTCGGAGAGGTTCTGAATAAGACGCTTTTGAGCCATCTAAACCATGCCCGTGTTCGCCCCGGTGCTTGCCGTTGTGTTGAGGGTCTTGCATGTTTGGATAAAGTCATTGATATTGATCAAAGTCCCATTGGACGGACCCCCCGATCCAATCCTGCCACCTATACAGGTCTGTTTAATGATATTCGTGATTTGTTTGCCTCTACACCGGATGCAAAGATGCGTGGATATGGACCCGGACGTTTTTCTTTCAACGTCAAGGGTGGAAGATGTGAAGCCTGTAATGGCGATGGGCTTGTGAAGATTGAAATGCATTTCCTTGCGGATGTTTACGTTCCTTGTGAGGTATGCCGGGGGCAACGCTATAATCGTGAAACCCTAGAGGTGCAATATAAGGGCAAAAATATTTCCCAGGTATTGGACATGACTGCGGAAGAGGCTGTTGATTTCTTTGGGAATTTACCGAAGATTCGCAGAAAGGCACAAACGCTTGTGGAAGTAGGCCTTGGCTATGTAAAATTAGGACAGTCCAGCACTACGCTCTCCGGTGGTGAAGCACAAAGGGTAAAACTTGCCACAGAGCTGGCAAGAGTATCTACCGGCAGAACGATCTATGTTCTGGATGAGCCCACAACCGGCCTACACTCTGCAGATGTGCATAAGCTGATTGAAGTGTTGCAGCAGCTTGTAGACGCAGGAAATACTGTTTTAGTTATTGAGCATAATCTGGATGTGATTAAAACGGCAGATCATATTATTGATCTTGGACCGGAGGGCGGCGACGAGGGCGGTTATGTGGTAGCTCAGGGGACGCCGGAACAGGTTGCACAAACAGAGGGCAGCTATACCGGCCAGTATTTGAAACGCTGTCTGTAAAAAATACCCCGACCGGAACGGTCGGGGTAGCAGTTAAATCTTTCCATCGTAGAAATGGTGAGGTATACAATCTGAAAGTTCAATAAGCTCTGATACATACCCCCCGGTGTAATTCACAGGGAGACTAATTGAGGAGCGCAATACATTATCTGTTGTTTTTCTCACAGGAATACTCATGGTGATACGCATGGCATCATTCGGGTTTTCCATCAAAACGGTGCCGCCGTGCATTGCCGCCACACTCCGAACGATGGACAGACCCAATCCAAGACCGCATCGGGCATCTTCGATTCCCGGCTCTCGCAAATACCGGGCAAACAGATTGCCGGAGACGGCAGAACTGCCGGACAGGGTGTTTTCCACGGTAAGAGAGATCCTGTTACCGGTTAGAACAGCCCGGATACGGATGGCGTTCCCTTTTTGGGTGTACTTTGCGGCATTGGAAACAAGGTTAAAGACAGCCCGTTCCAGCTTCTCCCGATCAATGCTGCAAACAACGGAATAATTGGGAATGTTGTAATCTAATGGGGTGCCGGCTTTTTCGGTAAGCGGTGCGGCTTTTTGCAGGATTTCATCGAATACCCACATAATATCCTGTTGCTTCATTGTGCAGCAGGTGTGATCGGAATACTGTGCAGTATCAGACATATTGCCCACGGCTCTGAGAAGCTGGTGCAAGCTTCTGTTGACTTTTGCAATCTGCTCTGCTGTTGCTTCATCGGCATGTTGAAGAAGCTGATCGACCCCTGTCATTGCATTGGACAGAGGTTCCCGCAAAACCTGTGCAGCAAGGGCGTATGCCCGTAGCTCCGGCTTTTCATAATCCGACTCCAAACAAAACAGATGACCACCGTCAAAGGTTGTAACTGTGGCAGGGTATGTGGTATTATTCATACTAAGACAAAGGCAGAGCTTGCCCTGAGTATATGCGGTGTAATCCTCCAGGTTATCGCTGATAAGATCTCTAATGGGGGTGCCAGGCAGGATTTGTCGCTGTTGTGCGGCCTGGTTTGACAGTGTGATGCTTCCGTCCTTTACGGTAAATGCCGGACACATAAGCTGTTCCAGCATTTGGCAGTCATTTGTTGCTCGTTCCAATGGTGCGCCTCCTCTTTCACATTATCATGTGCAATTATTTGGAGAACTTTCATCGACAGTTTTCGACGAAATTGTTTGGGTTTATTTTAACGAATTAAGGAACAAATAGCAAGAGAAATCGTACAAGAGGTGAAAAATATGTCAATTCACAGTGGTCATCGGCAGAGAATGAAGGATCGGTTCCTTACAGAAGGCATGGACGGATTTAAGGAACATGAGGTTCTGGAGTTACTGCTGTATTACTGTATTCCACGCAGGGACACCAATGAGATTGCACATAATCTTCTTGAACGGTTTGGCTCTTTGGCGCAGGTTATGGATGCGTCTGTGAAAGATTTGGCAGCTATCGATGGGATCGGCAGCAACGCTGCGGTTTTTCTTAAAATAATAAAGGCATCGGGTAGAGCATATCAAATCAGCAAGCTGTCTCACAATACGGTTCTAAGCACTGTCGAGGAGTGTGGTGCCTATCTTGTTCCGTTTCTGGAAGGGAAGCGATATGAAACGATTTACATGCTTAGTTTGGATGCCAAATGCATGGTTCTAAATTGTCAGATGGTTGGGCAGGGAGGTATTAATTCTGCCGGTGTTCATATTCGTGATATTGTGGATCTGGCACTCTCCACGAACGCCACCTCGGTTGTGCTTGCACACAATCATCCCAGTGGTGTTGCCCTGCCGTCCTATGAGGATGTCCGGACAACCATAAATATTGCGCAGGCGTTAAGTATGGTGGATGTAATACTCAACGACCATGTGATCGTAGCTGATGGCGACTATGTATCTATGGTGCAATCAGGGCTGTTTAAGCCAATAATTCCCGGTGAGGAGAATACATGAAACTCATAGTTTGCGTGGATGAAAGAAATGGGATGGCCTTTAACCGTCGCCGGCAAAGTTCCGATCGGATATTGTGTGAGAAAATTTGTAATTTTACCAAAGGTAATGTACTCTGGATGAACAGTTATTCTGCCGTTATGTTTGCGGATACGATGGATGATATTCACATAACGGAAGATTTTCCGGATAAAGCAAAGGGGTCCGATTATTGGTTTGTAGAGAATCGGGACATAGAACCATATCTTTCCTATGCCAATGAAGTGGTTCTATATCGGTGGAATCGAAGATACCCGGCGGATTTGTGTTTTCCAATGGAAAAGCTTGAAAGTATGAGATTGATTAGTCGTGAGGAATTTTCCGGGCATTCTCATCCGTCCATTACGCAGGAGGTGTACAGGCGATGAAACGAAATGTAAAACGCATAGTATTTCCGCTAGTGGGATTGGTTCTGGCAACGATTATTTGGTTGTTTGGTATCGGAAAGGGACCTACATACAGTGATTCCGTGATGAATGTACCTGCTTTTTCCGGGGAACCTTATGTTGTGATCAATAACAATGAGCCGGAGTTTACAGATGCGGAGCTTCAATCGGATGCTTATGAATACTATTCGCCTTTGGATCTGCAAGGCAGATGTGGATATGCCATGGCATGTCTTGGAATGGAACGAATGCCCACTGAGGAACGGCAAAGCATAAGCAGTGTGAAGCCCTCCGGGTGGGTACAGGCGCGGTATCCTTTTGTGGGTGGAGAGAATCTCTACAATCGCTGTCATTTAATTGGATTTCAGCTTGCCGGTGAAAATGCCAATGCACAGAATCTGATTACCGGGACCCGCTACATGAATGTGGAGGGGATGCTTCCTTTTGAAAACATGATCGCCGATTACATTAAGGAAACGGGGAACCATGTGCTTTACCGGGTAACACCGGTATTTCATGGGGATGAATTGGTGGCAAGAGGTGTTCAGATGGAGGCGAAATCTGTGGAGGATCAGGGAGCCGGTATCAGCTTCCATGTTTATGTATATAATTACCAGCCCGGTGTCGTAATTGACTACAGTACCGGAACGAGCACAGGTGCACAGGAGCAGGAACAGACAGCTTTAGCTACGGACAATATTACCTACATTATCAACATTGGCTCAGGGAAGTTTCATATCATCACCTGTGAACAAGGACAGGCTATGAAGGAAAGTAACAAAAAGGAATTTACAGGCAGTCGTGAACAACTAATCCGTACCGGTTATGACCCTGCGGGGTGCTGTAATCCGTAAGCCAAACGAAAACTTGATTGTTAGTATATGAAAGGTGGTGAGGGGATTGGATCGATTTCAACTGGTGTCCGAATATAAACCATCGGGAGATCAGCCGGAGGCAATAAAAAGACTTGCTGAGGGCGTAGAGTGGGGGTTACGTGAGCAGACGCTTCTGGGTGTTACCGGCTCCGGTAAAACCTTCACAATGGCATCTGTTATTGAAAAATTGAACAGACCGACGTTGGTTCTGGCGCACAATAAGACCCTGGCAGCCCAGCTTTGTTCTGAATTTCGGGAGTTTTTTCCCAATAATGCGGTAGAGTACTTTATTTCCTATTACGACTACTATCAGCCGGAAGCGTATATTGCCCATACAGATACCTATATTGAGAAGGATTCTGCAATCAATGAAGAAATTGACCGTCTGCGCCACAGTGCCACCGCTGCGTTATTTGAACGACGGGATGTAATTGTGGTATCTTCAGTTAGCTGTCTGTATGGTCTGGGCGACCCTATTGACTATAAGAGCATGGTGATCTCCCTTCGTGTGGGACAGGAACGTCCGTTGGAGGATATACTGCGAAAACTGGCTGAGATTCGTTATGAACGAAACGATATTGATTTTTCCAGAAATAAGTTCCGCCTGCGGGGGGATACCCTTGAGATATACCCGGCTTATTGGTCCGGGAGAGCCATCCGTGTGGAATTTTTTGGGGATGAGGTGGATCGGATATCTGAGATCAATGCAGTATCTGGGATGGTGGAACGATATATTGACCATGTTGCCATCTACCCGGCCAGCCATTACGTAGCATCCCGGCAGAAGCTGGAACGGGCAATGCATGAGATTCGCCGGGAATGCGATGAGCAGGTAGCGTGGTTCCGTGCCCACGATAAGCTGCTTGAAGCGCAGCGAATTGCTCAGCGTACCAATTATGATCTGGAAATGTTGACAGAAATTGGTTTTTGCACCGGTATTGAAAACTATTCCCGTGTTATTCAAGGCAGAGCGCCGGGGACACCCCCTACAACACTACTGGATTATTTCCCGGAGGATTTTCTTCTCTTTGTAGATGAAAGCCATGTAACCCTGCCACAGTGCCGGGCAATGTACGCAGGGGACAGAAGCCGCAAGGATGCATTGGTGAATTATGGGTTCCGGCTACCCTCTGCATACGATAACAGACCACTGAATTTTGAGGAATTTGATTCCAAATTAAATCAGATTGTGTATGTGTCTGCAACACCCGGAGAATATGAAAAAAAACGCTCCGGACAAACCGTGGAGCAGGTGATCCGTCCCACCGGTCTTCTTGATCCGATTGTACAGGTTCGTCCGATCGACGGTCAGATTGATGATTTGATCGGGGAAATCAATGCAAGAAGCGAACGGAAGGAACGAGTGCTGGTAACAACCTTGACAAAGAAAATGGCGGAGGATTTAACCGCTTATCTGTTAAAGGTTGGGATCAAGGTCCGGTATATGCATTCAGACATTGGTGCCATGGAACGGATGGAGATTATTCGGGATCTGCGTATGGCAAAATTTGATGTCCTTGTCGGCATTAACCTTCTTCGTGAAGGCCTGGATCTGCCGGAGGTGAGCTTGGTAGCGATTCTGGATGCGGATAAAGAGGGATTCCTTCGTTCGGAGACGAGCCTGATTCAAACCATTGGTCGTGCAGCCCGAAATGCGGATGGTCTGGTTATTATGTATGCAGACGAGGTAACGCCCTCAATGGCAGCAGCAATGAATGAAACAAAACGTCGCCGCCAGATCCAAGACGAGTATAATCGCGCCCATGACATTGTCCCCAAAACAATTATAAAATCTGTTAGGGACCTAATAGAAATTTCTTCTCCTGCTGCTGAGCGTAAGGGGCGCACCGGTCTGAAGATGACAAAGGCAGAGAAAGAAAAAGAGATCGCAAGACTGGAAAAGCAGATGAAAGAGGCTGCCAAGATGATGGAATACGAATATGCTGCACTGCTGCGAGATCAAATTATAGAGCTGCGGGGAGCGAATAAGTAAAAAACAACTGCCGACCCATTGGGTCGGCAGTTGCGTTTGTTTATAAGATCATTCGGGGATCGTGCCTCTTGTGCTGTCCAGAATGGTATGGGGATCAAAAATGCCTGTAAACCAATCTGCATGGTATGCCATGTTGGCACCGGAAACAAGGATCCGACCTTGGCGGACATAGTCGGCGGTGGCTGTGAACCAGTTGGTGCCCTCTGTGCAGAAGCCTAGGTAATGTGTGAAGCCAAAAGAATGCAGCAGATTGTATTTCTCGCCGGAATAGGCAGCGGCGTTATCGGCAATATCGCTGTTCCGGGCAAATACCAGTGTGTCTACAGTACCCAAAATAGGGGCGACTTCATCATTCCACCGGTTCAGATCGCTTTGTATTTGTTCGGCGGTATACTGTCCGTATTCAATGTTCTCATAAGTATAACAGGCGATTTCATAACCGCTTTCCCGGAGGGCTTCTGCAATTCGTTTTGCACCGAGCTCCTGTTCGTCATAATAACTTTGCCCAAATGCTTCGAGGGCACCGGGGTTTGTGCGATAACCGAACAGACCGTCATAACCGGTAACAGCCAGGATTGCCTTTGCCCCCTTGTAGGAGAAATCGGGATGTGTCTCAATAAATGCATCCAGAATCGGGACAAGGTCATAGGCACCGGTAACAGTCTCACCGGCACTGTTAACCAATTCGCAAGACAGACTACCGTTTGCATCTATGATCAGCTTGCTGGCGAAGCCGGCACCGCCCTGGTCCGGCAGCTTATCGCCGTCGCTATCTAGCATATAAGTATTGTAATTTACATTGGTCTGGGTAAGGATTAGGGGCTTCTTGCCGTTGGGAAGGTACAAATCCTTTACCTGTGTACCGGATGTAATATCAGACATACGGATTAAGATGTAGCCGTTATCATACAACTGTTGCAGAATTTTCGTAAATTCTTCCGTAGTAACGAAATTGCGGTTATAGGATGTGCCGTATGCCTCGTTGGCAAAGGCTCTGGCAGGATCGGCTATCAGAATTTGGAAGGACAGATTCAAGACTTGCGTTGGATCGTTCCAAAGTATTAAGGAATCCTTAGCTGCGGCGTATTCTGCGCGCTTTTGCACCAATGTTTCAAATTCTTCGATATTGCCGCTAAAGGAATCCAAAATAGAAATAGCCTCTTCGTAATGAAAGGACTGGGCAGCCTTGTGGGCACGTTCTATTAGGGAGTTTGCCTCCTGACTCAGCCGCTCCTGCTCCCGTGCAACCGACTCTGAAGCAGCAATACTGACTTGAGCCTCATATTTATTCTGCTGAACGCCCCGGACAATAGAACCGATTATGAAGATAAAGATCAGCAAAAGGGAGACACCGGCGATACTCACAGGCAGATAGGCTTCCTTGAAGATCTGCATTTGGGTACGCTTTCTGCGTCGGGGATTCACAGGGCGATTTTCGTAATTACGCTGTTCGTCCATGATAGCTCCGCCTTTCATAATATGTTTGTTACCATTATATCTGCATTGGCTGCAAATTGCAAGTATAATGAATATACTTGCATTCGGAGAATAATTAAGGTATCATATCCGTATCTACCATAAAGGAGAATACTATGGAGAAGATTAGCAGTTTTACCATTGACCATATTAAGCTGCAACCCGGTTTATATGTATCCCGCAAAGACCGTGTAGGCAGCGAAACAGTAACAACCTTTGATCTTCGGCTGACCAGTCCAAATGAAGAACCGGTAATGAATACCTCGGAAGTTCATACGATTGAGCATTTGGCAGCCACTTATTTACGGAATGATCCGGTCTGGTCAGAAAAAGTGATCTATTTTGGTCCTATGGGCTGCCGGACGGGCTTTTATCTTTTGTTGGCAGGCGATTATACATCTCAGGATGTGCTTGGATTGGTGCGGGATTGTTTCCGTTTTATAGCGGAATTTCAAGGAGAGGTTCCCGGTGCCAGTGCCCGGGATTGCGGCAACTATCTGGACATGAATTTACCCATGGCAAATTTCTGGGGCAGACGCTATTTGACATTGCTGGATCATATTGAGAACGACCGCCTTGTCTACCCGGAGTGAGGGAGTATTCTATGATAAAACTTGGAATTATTGGTGCTATGGCTGTTGAGGTGGAAACGCTGAAACAGAATATGAAAGATTTGACGGTAACAGAGCGTGCTGGCATGACATTTTACCAAGGACTACTGGAAGAACTTCCGGTAGTGGTCGTGGTATGTGGCGTTGGCAAGGTAAATGCGGCACTTTGTGTGCAGGTGTTGTGCGACTGTTTCTGTGTTACACATGTTGTAAATACCGGTGTTGCCGGTTCTTTGTGTGTGGATCTTGACATAGGGGATTTTGTTATCAGCGATCAGGCAATATACCATGATTTTAACTGCCATGCATTGAATCCGAATTATCCTGTGGGTCAAGTACCGGGTCTTGCGGTGCGTGCATTTCCTGCGGATCCGGAGCTTTCCCGGTTGGCCTATGATGCGGCGCAGCGGGTTTATGCCGGCCACGCAAAAATTGGCACTGTGGCTACTGGAGATCAGTTTGTTTGCGGCAAAGAGAGGAAACAGCAAATCATTGAAGATACCGGTGCTTTATGTACGGAGATGGAGGGAGCTGCCATTGCCCACGCGGCATGGCGCAATGGCATTCCCTTTGTAATTATTCGTGCTATTTCGGATAAGGCAGACGATTCTGCCCAAATGGATTATCCTGCTTTTGAGGCTGCAGCTGCCAAGCACTGCGCTGCCGTTACCCAGATGATGGCAGGAAAGCTCCGGCAAATTTAAATAATAAACCAGCAGGGACAGCACGCTGTATAAGGCGTGTCCCTGCTGGTTATTTACGCAAAGGTTTGATCTGCTTGGAATTGGAGATGATAGGGAAGTTCATCTATGGTGTAGGCGCCGTTGTAAAGGATCCCGGCGGCAGTTGGGATACCGGTATTGAGATCCAGATCCAGATAGCACTCCATGGCATCTATACTATGGTCTTCCGCCAGTTCATCCAGAAGCTCCGGCTTTTCGTACAGTGTTTGACAGCAATTTGTGCGAATCTGCTGCACAAACGCATCGTTTGCTGAGAAAGTAATTCGGGCGTTGCCGTCGTCATGCATGAGTTCTGCTCCGGTGATATACCTTGGCATCATAATTGTGCTCACAAGTATATTCTTGCAGTATTTTTTCATGGCATCTTCGTCAATGGAACTGTTGTCCTCTGGTGCGCCGTTGTCAATGCTCAGGGTGTATTTTCCGTCTGCAAAGCGTTCGTTGTGGGTGTGCCGTGAAGTATCGCCCACATGACCACTGTTGACGGAGACGACTTGGGTGTCTACCTGTGCTGACCACTGGGATGCTGAAGTTATCTGCAATGTAGCATTCTTTGTGCGCTCGTCTCCGAAGGCCTGGCAGTAAATGCGTTCATTATATGTGGACTGTATATTCCCGGACTGTAAGAGAAGACCACTGGCGCGCTCTAACTGTCTGGGACCGTCGAGATAACTGATTTTTACGTAGTCATTTGTGTTCCTGGGAAGTTGAATCGGGGCGGCATCTGCCTGCTCTGCTAAAACGGTTATGTGGATGAAAACATCATCTTTTTGGTATGTGGCACTATATGTGCAGCGAAGAAGATTCCCATCCTTGGTGATACAGGCGGCAGCCTTTGCCCCAAGAAATTCTGCTCCTTCTTCGGTGGCCCAAGGTTCAGAATCCGTGGGCTGAGCAAAATGGATAAGACGTAAGGATTCAGAATCAAAACCGGTAACGGATCGGTATAGATCCGCATTTATTATAATTTGCGGAATGATACGCCTGCTGTATTCAGATGCAGTAATATCGGAGGAAAAAGTGCTGTCTCCGATGCGGATATAGGCTACATCGTTGGAGAAAATCTCAGTGATATGTGTATCTTGCTGACCGATGGAGAGCGTCTCTGACGTTGCGGCACACATGGCATCCGTCCCATAACCGTCGACAGATTGTGTAATGCTCCTGCGTTCGGTAAAAACATTCTGTTTTGTAATGGTCTGCTTGGTCCATGAAACAGAAAGACCAATAGGCTCTGTGCTTGAGATCCGGGAGACGGCATCCTGATACACCTGTGTTGCATCAGCGATAATTGAAAGCTTATTCCTGTCAGATATTATTGCCGACGGTTCGGGGAGAATGAATATGCCGATCAATATTAACAATGAGACGGCGATGGTAAAAGCCGAGATGACAGCAATTCGTCTTTTCATAAAGTGCCTCCTCTCTTGGAATGTGAGGTAATTCTATCAAAAAAATGTAAAAAGTCAAGAAAAGCAGGGCGGAGAGATTCGGTTTCTGGTATTTAAAACGTCCTGGATAACTGATTATTTACCAATCTTAAGAAATGCATCTGCTGTTTATATCGGATGCATATTGGGATCAGATAAGCAAAACGGTAACCTTCTTTTGGTTGGTTGCCATTATTACAGAAAGGATATAAGGAAAATGCTATGGTTTTTTCTTATGGGATTTATGCGCTTAATTCAGAAAGATTTATTTCTTAAAAAGCCGTCGACAAACGTCGACGGCTTTTCTGGTGGACCTGATCGGATTCGAACCGACGACCCCCACAATGCGAATGTGATGCGCTCCCAACTGCGCTACAGGCCCATACCGACTGAATTATACCCCTGACGTGTCTGTTTGTCAATGGATGTCCAAAATAATTTCTGTAAGACACGGGAGATATTTCCTGTAGTAAAATGCAGAAAACTGCATTTCTATGTCTTGTTATGGTGGCTTGGAAGTGTTATAATGCAATTAATTGTGCAGGAAGGAGGACTGTCAGTGAAAAGATTATTGGGTTGGCTGTTGTCAATAGCGTTGTTGCTCGGGCTATCTGTCCGGTTTCCCATTCGCGCAGAGGTACAGCAAATGACATCCTCGCCACAGTTTGTTGAGGTACTTAAAAAGATGGAGGCTGGAGTGGATCCGGTATTTCCTATGTACCCCTATTGGGATTATTCTCAGTATTCCATAGGCTACGGCACCAGGTGTCCCGATGATAAGCTGGAGTACTACAGTAAACACGGCATTACCGAACATGAGGCTACCGCACTGCTGTATTCGGAGCTTCCGGAATATGAGGCGGAAGTAAATCGCTTTGCCCGGGAAAACGGTCTGTTGCTTACCCAGAATCAGTTTGATGCACTGGTTTCTTTTACATATAACTGCGGTCCAAGCTGGACATACGATACGGAAGGGTATTTTAACAGAGCGGTCAGAGCAGGTGCCACCGGCAGTTCATTTTTATACGGTATCTGCCTGTGGAGCACTGCCGGCGGTGAATACATATTAACAAAACGCCGAATGGCCGAGGCAAATATGTATCTAAACGGCGTATATGAAGCTTATAATGACAGCACAGACGGCACCTATCCCAGTACTTATAAATACATATTTCTGGACGGAAATGGTGGAACTTCCCGCTATACGATTCATGGATATGATGCTGCTGACCCTGTTCCGGTTACAACAGATTTTTCGATGATACCCGATGGAGATGGTTTTACTTATAAATTTGCAGGCTGGTTCACCGCACCTACCGGTGGTGATCCAGTGGAAATTCTGGATGGCTCACTGACGGATGGAGCAGTCCTTTATGCCCAGTGGAAGAACCAGAACGGGCAAATTGTTTCGCTGCCAAAAGGGGAAGTGTGTTCCCCGGTTAAGGTAACTGTTTCCGAAACGGTTAATATCCGCTCCGGTCCCGGAACATTTTATGCCAAATCGGGCCAGCTTCAGCAAGGGGATGTTATTACTGTTTCCCAGACCTTTACGCAGGGCGGGATGCTCTGGGGTAAATTTGAGAATGGCTGGGTGAGTTTGGGATATACCAATTATTACGATGTGATTTGGCCCAGGACAGGTAAAGTCAACGGCGATCATGTAAATGTGCGCAACGGTCCGGGAACCGGCTACGCTGTGCAGTATCAGCTAAGTACCGGCGATGGCGTAACCATACATGAACGAAAATACGATGGTGAGTCTTTATATTGGGGCAGACTATCTGATGGCAACTGGATCTGTCTTACCTATGTAACGCTTGATCCTGCTAAACCAATCCAACCTCCCGGCTCTGTAAATGGTGATATGAACAGCAGTGGGCATTTGGATAAAGATGACGCTATCTATCTGCTGCGCCATGTGGTTTACCCACAAAAGTACCCATTAACCAGTGCCGGTGATGTGAATGGGAACGGTGTTATCGACAAGGATGATGCCATCTATTTGCTGCGCCATGTGGTTTACCCGGAAAAATATCCATTGGGAGGGTAAAAAATTGAGAAGAATTATAACATATATATCCTGTCTGGTGGTGATAGGTGCGCTTGTGCTGACGGTCTCTGCGGCAGGATCCGCCAGCATTAGTCTGAGTGCGGATAAAACATCGCTGTCAGCCGGGCAGACGGTAACGGTAACGGTGTCTGCCTCTGTGGATTCCTGCGGTAGTGGCGGCATAGAACTGTCCTATGATAAATCCGTTTTTTCTCTGCTCAATGGCGAGTGGCTGCTGAGTGGTACGTTTATGACGGACTTTAGTAATGTAAGTGCAGATGGCGTATTTGCATTTGAAAAAGGAACCAGAATTTCCGGAAAAGCATTTCGCTTTGCACTCAAGGTAAAAGACGGTGCGGAGATTGGAAACAGTACCGTAACTGTATCCATGAAGGCAGATAAATTATCTACAAGTAAAGTGCTGGATATTTCGGTGGCATGCAGTCATACATACAGCAATAGCTGCGATTCGAGCTGCAATCGTTGTGGTGCAGGTCGGGAAGTTGCGCATAATTGGAATAGTGGTAAGATTACGGAAAATCCAACATGTACTGCAACTGGGATACGACTGTTGACCTGTACGATTTGCGGCACGGAGAAAAAGGAAACGGTTGGCAAGGCAGAACATTCCTACGACAATAGCTGCGATACTTCCTGTAACGTCTGTGGCGGGCTCAGACAAATCAATCATTCCTGGGATGCCGGTAAGGTGCTTGATCAGCCTACTTGTACGAATACCGGAAGCAGACGACTGACCTGTAAGGTTTGCGGTACGCAGGAAGTGGAAACGATGGCAAAGGCTGCCCATCAGTACGATAATGGATGTGATATAAAATGTAATGTATGCGGAGCATCCAGATCAATTACGCATGATTATGTCTGGAATTGCAGCGAAACGGAGCATTGGCGTCAGTGCAGTGTCTGCTCTGATAAAATAGAACAGGGGGAACATACCCTTGCGGATACGATCAGTGCGCAGGAAGGGCAGCACGGGCATCTGTGCAGCGTTTGTGGTCTGATGCCGGATGCGAAACCCCACACCTATGACAATGATTGTGATCCGGATTGTGCTGACTGCGGATTTACCCGGACCATTACCCATAGCTACAGTGAGCGATGGGAATTTGATGCGGGTGGACATTGGCATGCCTGCTCGATTTGTGGAGACCGTCTGGAAAAAAATATCCATACCCCCGGGGAAAAGGCTACGGAAACGACAGACCAGATCTGCACAACTTGTGGGCTTGTTATTGAGACTGCCGGTAATCATGAGCATAAAATGGCAGGGGACTGGCTCAGCGACGATAAGGGCCATTGGTTCCTATGCTTTTGCAATGCCTATACAGTACCTGCGGACCACACCTGGGACGAGGGCGTGTTGGATGAAGAAGCAGGCGTTATAACCTACCGATGCACTGAGTGCGGTCATGTCAAGAACGAGCTTTACATCCCTGAGCCTACAGAACCTGCCCCGGAACCGACCTATGTTGTGGTCCTCCGACGAGCAATCCCGGTTGGTTTGGCTGTGTCTTTGATCTTAAATGTTGTTCTGACTGTATGTTTGATCGTCAGTAAAAGACGCAAGAAGATTAAGGAAGATATTTTCACACTGTAGTTGCAGTAAGCCCCCAGAAACCATTGCGGTTTCTGGGGGCATATTGTTACAACTGGAATATTACTTCTTTTTCTCATTAAAGAAGATGATAAATGCGCCCATAGCAGCGATGGCAATAAGTTCACCAAATTCAACCCATCCACCTAAAAATTCATGGCCTACAACTGTACCTAAATAACCAAAAAATAATGTAATAATTGCTGCCAAAATAGCCTTACGCATGCAACAACACCTCTTTATCAAATTCATGTATATCGGACAGCAGTATTTTAGCAAATAGTGAGGGTGATTTCAATATATTAAAATATTGCTTGTTATAATAGTTACACCCAATTTGCACCAAAGCAGATTTTGAGTAAAAAGAAAACCCCGAAAACCGTGATGGTTTCAGGGTTTTTTGAATATTCTGAAAGATAACAGATTATCTCTTGGAGTTATGACCCTACTGTTTTATCCCGTGTATATCGTGTAAAATCGTGTATTTCGTTGAGTATTTTATAGGCTATCGTGGTGTATCGTTGAGTATCGTACATATCGTTTTGTAAAGTGTTGCGTCAAATTTGCGTCAAGATTAAATAAATAGCCGTTTATGCTCCCAAACCAACACACATAAATGTGTGATTGCTTTGTAAGCATAACCGTCTATGACATTACACAACAGGCATAACAAAAGGGCGAGCCGTTAAACGACTCACCCATACCAGTTGAATGATTCCACCTGTTACATTATCACATCGTTGATGTGAACCTTTTAATTTTCCCGCCTGTTGTACCAATATCGGCTGTGCCAATATGCCAAGAGTGACAAGGAAGGCCCTTACACTCGTTTGGAGAAATTTGTTCGGGAGTGCTGATACCTTGCGGTATCTATTTTATTATAGATTTGCTTACAAAAAATATTACTGGAACACACTTAAAAGTTTTTCAACATAAAGCATTACTTATTTATTGCGCTTTTTGATTTCAAGAACATTTCTTTGTCCATATAAAAGCCGAAGCCACCATCCTCATAAACTACATTGTGGCACATTCCTGCTTTTTCCATAACTTTAAATGAAGGGTGGTTATCTTTCGCACAGCCACTATACACAATATCGTACTGCATATCTTCAAATGCAAACCGTAACAATTCCGAAGCGCATTGCGTAGCATACCCTTTGCGACGAAATTCCTCAGCAATTATATAAAACAGAACGGTCTCATCTGGTGAAACCTGTCCATCTAAGCCGCACCATCCAATCAATTTTTCTGGATACTCACGTTGAAAAACACCTAAACACAAGTGATGAATTGCTTTTGTTCGATTTTTACTATGTCTATGCTCCATTTTATCTAATGCCTTATGTGCATCCTCTGTGGAAATGCGATTTGGATATTTCCACATCCTTGCAATTTCTTCAATGTCGGTTGCTGTGACAGTGCGCAGAATCAAATCTTTTGTAAATAACTTCATATGTTATATTCTCCGTCTATATAAAACCTAATTTTCTGTGCTATCTTCGTGACACTCATATTATCGGTGTCAATTACAATATCTGTCGGATAGGGAGGGAGATGTAGCCAATGAAAATTGGGCGTTCCTTTGTCTCCTCTCTTACTGTGACGCTTGGTTAATGTTTCTTCCGAACATGTAAGCGTAAATCCAATTACCTCATAGTTGGTTGCCGTGATGTCTTTCAGTATGGCTTCTCTAATTTTGATATCTGTCAGCACTACGGATGTGAAGAATACATAATCAAATTCCGATGTTAGATAATTACTAAGCACAAAGGACATGCTCTTATCTCCGTTACGAAGACGCTTATCCTTTACAGAAAAAGGATTAACGCACCAGCACCAATCTCCGTCAAGGTATGCGCTGTTTTCGTATTGTTCAAATAGATATTGCCCAACAGTAGTTTTTCCAACACAAGGAGAGCCGCTAAGCAGAATCAGTTTTTTCATATAATACCTCATGAAAAATCGAGCTTAATGTACAAGGTTATCTTATCAAAAAGTGGTATGAATTTCAATATCTTAGATGATGCTCTTGAAGAAGTTGCGTCAAATTTGCGTCAAAACGGCATTTTAAGAAAAATAGAAAACCCAGAAACCGTTGCGGTTTCTGGGTTTTTGAATGTTCTGAAAGATAACAGATTATCTCTTGGAGAACTGAGGTGCGCGACGGGCGCCCTTCAGACCGTACTTCTTTCTCTCCTTCATTCTGGGGTCGCGGGTCAGGAAACCAGCAGCCTTCAGAGCAGGACGGTTTTCGGGGTTCAGGGTCAGCAGTGCGCGGGAGATGCCGTGGCGGATTGCGCCAGCCTGGCCGGAAACACCGCCGCCGGCGACGGTAGCGATAACGTCGACCTTGCCCAGTGTGTCGGTGGCAACCAGAGGCTGACGGATGACCAGCTTCAAGGTCTCCAGGCCAAAGTACTCATCGATGTCGCGGCCGTTGATGATGATAGAACCGGTGCCGTTCTCGTAAACGCGAACACGGGCAACGGAAGACTTACGGCGGCCGGTGCCGTAGTTATACTTTCTTTTGCTCTCGTACATAATCGATTACCTCCAAATCACAGGGTCCATGCTTCGGGCTTCTGAGCAGCATGGGGATGCTCGGCGCCCTTGTACAGGTGCAGGCGGGTCAGAGCGTTGCGGCCAATGGAATTCTTGGGCAGGATACCCTTAACAGCCAGCTCTACAGCATAGACGGGGCGGTTCTCCATCATGATGCGAGCCTTGGTTTCCTTCAGACCGCCGATCCAGCCGGAAACGCGGTAGTAGGACTTCTGCTCCAGCTTCTTGCCGGTCAGAATAGCCTTGTCGGTGTTGATGACGATGACGAAATCGCCGCAGTCAACGTTGGGGGTGAAATCGACCTTGTGCTTGCCACGCAGCAGGTTAGCGACGGTGACAGCAGTACGGCCCAGGGGCTTGCCGGCAGCGTCGACAACGTACCCCTTGCGCGCCAGGGTCTCCTTCTTCAGCAGAGTAGTGGACATTATGCGTTCCTCCAATAGGTTAAAATATTTTGACATTCAGGCGCTTTTGGGGTACAATTACCGAAAAGCGCTTCATCTTTATAACATACCGAACTTTAAATGTCAACAACTTTTTTGCGGAAAAATGCGAAAAACTAGGTATGCTCTTAAAAGCTCTCAAATGCTCGCTTATTCTCTTGAATTCTCACGTTGCAGTTTTGCAAAAAATACGGAGGAAACCGAACTATGCAAAAGTTAATGGGTCTGATGCGCCGCTGCATTGAAGATTATAATATGATTTCTCCCGGAGACAGAATCGCCGTTGGTGTCTCCGGTGGAAAGGACAGCCTGGTGCTGCTGGTTTTGCTCGCCGGACTGCGGAAATACTTCAATAAGCCCTTCACTTTGGAGGCCATTACCATTGACATGGGCCTGGGGATGGATTATTCTCCCATACAAAA
>JAZRMP010000013.1:0-2399 GCA_045647705.1 Faecousia sp. | reverse complement strand
TTTGGAGCAGGGTACGGGAGTCGAACCCGCCTTCACGGCTTGGGAAGCCGTTGTATTACCGATATACGAACCCTGCATTCCAAAGTATTATAGCACTATCCGGTGTAGAATTCAAGCATTTTTTGATGTGCGACAAATTTCTGTTTATCGGTCAGCTTCACCAACCCATGTCATTTCGACCGACCCTGAGCGAAGTCGAAGGGGAGCGGAGAAATCCGTTCTCCTACAAGGTATTACGGATTCCTCGGCTCCCGTTGGTCGCTCGGAATGACAAGCAGTAAACTGCTTGTCAAATCGGCGTTTGACAATCATTGACAGTTGTTAATTGTCCATTGTCCATTGTCAATTAACTTTGGTTGTGGTAAAATAAGAAAAAACATTTGGGAGGGATCGGTATGATCTCCGGCTTACAGAAGATGACGTTATTGGATTTCCCCGGGAAGGTGGCGTGTACCGTATTCTTGCAGGGCTGCAACTGGCGGTGTCCTTTCTGCCATAACAGCGAGCTGCTCCCCGGCAAGGGAGAGGCGCTGATGGATGAGGAAGCGTTCTTCAAGTTCCTCCGTTCCCGACAGGGGCTTTTGGAGGGCGTGTGCGTCAGTGGCGGTGAGCCTACCTTATATCATAAGCTGCCGGAATTTCTGGAAGGCATTAAAAATCTGGGCTTCGCTGTGAAGCTGGACACCAACGGCAGCCGCCCGGAGATTCTGAAAGAATTGGTGGCAAAGGGTTTTGTGGACTATGTGGCAGTGGATGCCAAAAACGCACCATCCCGGTATGCCCAGACAGTAGGGAAAGAAAAATTTGACCTGTCCCCGGTGGAGGAGAGCATCCGGTTTTTGATGGAAGGGTCTGTGGATTATGAGCTGCGCACCACCCTGGTTACGCCCCTGCACGACGAAGAATCTGTGGTGGAAATGGGAAAGTGGCTGGCATCCCTGATTCCCGGGAAAAAGCCCAAACGGCTGTTTTTGCAGAGGTTTGCTGACCGGGATACGGTGGTGTTTTCCGGCCTTTCCGCACCGGAGGAGGAAGTGGCTGCCCAGTGGGCACAACTGCTCGCCCCCTACGCACAACAGGTTACAGTTCGTAACTAGGGTTACAGACTGTAACCACAATATATTGTGTTTCGGAAAATATTTTTCACACAACATATTGACAAACAGAAGAATCTTATGTATAATACGGACACTGTCGCCCTTCGCGTGGAGATTCTCTGCGCCAAGGGCCGGACTGTGAAAATCAAGGTATGTCATTTCGACTAAGCCGTTAGGCGCATGGAGGGCACCGCCCCCTACGGTTTGGGTTTTCACAGTTCGGAGATTTGCGGACAGGGTCCGTGTTTTACTTAGATATACAGGAGGATATAAAGATGTATAGAGTTCTCAAGCGGGACGGCGGCACCGTCGAATTTGAAATTTCCAAGATCAGCGGGGCGATGCTCAAGGCTTTTGAGGCTGTGGGCAGACAGTATCACCCCAGCGTCATCAATCTGCTGGCACTACAGGTCAGCGCAGACTTTGAGTATAAGGTCAAGGACGGCCTTGTCTCTGTGGAGGACATTCAGGACAGTGTGGAAAAGGTCCTGTCCGAGACCGGCTATGCTGATGTGGCAAAGGCATACATCCTGTACCGTAAGCAGCGTGAGAAGGTGCGTAATGTTAACTCCGCTCTGCTCAACTACAAGGATCTGGTGGACAACTATCTGAAGATCAACGACTGGCGCGTGAAGGAAAACTCCACCGTTACCTACTCCGTAGGCGGTCTGATTTTGTCCAACTCCGGCGCGATCACCGCCAACTACTGGCTGAGCGAAATTTATGACAGCGAGGTTGCCGAGGCACACCGCTCTGCTGCCATCCATCTGCACGACCTTTCCATGCTCACCGGCTACTGCGCCGGCTGGTCCCTGAAGCAGCTCATTCAGGAGGGTCTGGGCGGCGTTCCCGGCAAGATTACCTCCAGCCCTGCCAGCCACCTGAGCACCCTGTGCAACCAGATGGTCAACTTCCTGGGCATTATGCAGAACGAGTGGGCAGGCGCACAGGCGTTCTCCTCCTTCGATACCTACCTTGCTCCCTTTGTCAAGGTGGACAATCTGACCCAGAAGGAAGTGAAGCAGTGCATCCAGTCCTTCGTCTACGGCGTGAATACCCCCTCCCGTTGGGGCACCCAGGCACCCTTCTCCAATATCACTCTGGACTGGACCGTGCCTGCTGACCTGAAGGATATGCCTGCCATCGTAGGCGGCAAGGAGATGGACTTCACCTACGGCGATTGCAAGAAGGAAATGGATATGGTCAACAAAGCCTTCATCGAGATTATGATCGAGGGCGATGCCAACGGCCGCGGCTTCCAGTATACCATTCCCACTTATTCTATCACCCGCAACTTCGACT
>JAZRMP010000012.1:0-17321 GCA_045647705.1 Faecousia sp. | reverse complement strand
GAAATTGAAAATGGCTGTCGTATCTATGAAGCAACTGTTGGAGGCCGGCGTGCACTTCGGTCACCAGACCCGCCGCTGGAATCCCAAAATGGCTACCTACATCTACACAGAGCGTAACGGTATCCACATCATCGATCTGCAGAAGACCGTGAAGAAGCTGGAGGGGGCTTACAACTTCGTTCGTGAGACCTCTGCAAACGGCGGCAACATTCTGTTCGTCGGCACCAAGAAGCAGGCACAGGATGCCATCAAGGAAGAGGCTGCCCGTTGCGGCGGTTACTACGTCAACTCCCGCTGGCTGGGCGGTATGCTGACCAACTTCCGCACCATGCGCTCCCGTATCGACCGTTTGGCTCAGCTGAAGAAGATGGAGGCTGACGGCACCTTCGCTATGCTGCCCAAGAAGGAAGTCATCAAGCATCAGGCCGAGATCGCCAAGCTGGAGAAGTACCTGGGCGGCGTTAAGGAAATGAAGAAGATCCCCGGCTGCCTGTTCATCGTTGACCCCCGCAAGGAGCGCAATGCCATTGCTGAGGCCCGCAAGCTGAACATCCCCATCGTGGCGATCGTGGATACCAACTGTGATCCCGACGAAATCGATTACGTGATCCCCGGCAACGATGACGCGATCCGCGCCATCCGTCTGATCGCCGCTACCATGGCAAACGCTGCCATCGAGGGCCGTCAGGGTGAGGACGCTCTGGCTCAGACCGCCGAGGCTGCTGAGGCTGCCGAAGCTGTTGAGGCTGTAGAAGCACCTGCTGCTGAGTAATTGATAACTTAGATCGTCATCTTCCGCCAGCGCGGCGCGTGGAAAATCCGCAAACGGATGTCTCCGCTCCCTTTCGGCTCGGCTGAAATGACAGAATGTATACAATAGGAGGAATTTAAAATGGCATTTACTGCTCTGGATGTTAAAAAGCTGCGCGAAATGACCAACGTCGGCATGATGGACTGCAAGGCTGCTCTGGCTGCCACCGACGGCGATATGGATAAAGCCGTTGACTGGCTACGTGAGAAGGGTCTGGCTAAGGCTGCCAAGAAGGCTGACCGCATCGCTGCTGAGGGCGTTGCTTTCGCTACTGTTGTTAACGGTGTGGGCGTTGTAATCGAGGTCAACTCTGAGACTGACTTTGCCGCCAAGACCGACGCTTTCATGGATTTGGTTAAGAATCTGGCAGAAGTGGTTGCTACCGCTAACCCTGCTGATGTAGAGGCTCTGAAGGCTGCTAAGTATCCCAACTCCGACCTGACCGTTACCGAAATCATGCAGGAGAAGGTCATGTCCATCGGCGAGAATATGCAGATCCGCCGCTTTGACCGCTTTGCTACCGGCACCTCCGTTGCTTACGTCCACATGGGCGGCAGCCACGGCGTTCTGGTCAACCTGGAAGCAGATGTGGACGCTACCGAGATCGGTAAGAACGTGGCTATGCAGATCGCTGCCATGAATCCCAAGTACTGGGATAAGGCGCAGGTTCCCCAGGCTGACGTGGACAAGGAGCTGGCTGTGCAGGTCGCTCTGATGGACAACGATCCCAAGATGGCAAGCAAGCCTGCTGCTGCCAAGGAGAAGATCGCTGCCGGTAAGATCAACGCCTTCTACAAAGAAAGCTGCCTGTTGCAGCAGGACTTCGTTCGTTCCGACCTGTTTAAGGGTGACGTGGCAGGCTACATCGCCGACGCTGCCAAGAAGCTGGGCGCTAAAGTCAACTTGCTCGACGCCATCCACTACATCAAGGGTGAGGGCATCGAGAAGAAGGAAGAGAACTTCGCTGACGAAGTGGCTGCACAGATCGCCAACGCCGGCAAGTAATCCCCAGAACCAAACAAACCAACGCTCCGGTCTTCTGACCGGAGCGTCTTTCTATCCCCTTGCCCCTCGGGTTTTCTTGACATTTTTTCTGTTATCCTATATACTATATATAATTGTATAGGACAGTTCGCAACCATCCTGTCGGTAAATAAAACTAGGGATCGATGGGCGCAGTGCGCCCGTTCTTTGTTTTTGGGTGCGTTCTGCGCCCATTTTTTATTTTGGAGAGAATGATATGCGAAAAAACACCCGCTTTCTTGCCCACGCCGCCCTGCTGGCCGCGCTGTACGTGGCACTGACTTACCTGCAAAACCTGTTGCTTCCCGGGTCTGCATCCTGGGCGATTCAGTTCCGGGCATCCGAAGCCCTGTGCGTGCTGGCACTGTTCACACCCGCAGCGATCCCAGGGCTGAGCATTGGGTGCCTTCTGTTCAATCTGAGCTTTTCCGCCGCCCTGCCGTTGGACTTTCTTATAGGCACCCTTGCCACCGCCTTGGCAACCGCCGGGATGTATGGACTGCGAAATATCACCGTAAGGGGCTTCCCGGCACCTGCCCTGCTGCTGCCGGCACTTTTCAACAGCATTCTGGTAGGCTGGGAGCTGTCCTTTTACATAGGCGGGGGCTTCTGGCTCAACGCGCTGTATGTTGCCATCGGGGAGGCTGCCGTACTGCTGACCTTGGGCACCGGTCTGTTTTATGGAATCAAGGTGCGCCGCCTGAACCACCGGCTCTTTGGTTGATAATCGGGAATAACCGTGGTATACTGACAAAAAGGAAGTGAATGGCATGATCGATTTTAAGCCTTTGGCACTGTCGCAAAAGTCCCAATTTGAGACGATTTTGCAAGCCGGCGGAGAGCGGGGCTGTGAATATAGCTTCGTAAACCTGTATCTCTGGGGCAGACAGAAAGCCGCCTTGGTGGAAAACAATCTGGTCTTTTTCTCCCAGTTTAACCGGAAAAGCGTCTACCTGTTCCCTGTGGGGCAGGGGGACAAGCAGCCGGTTTTAGACGCCATCATCCAGGATGCACAGGAGCGGGGTATCCCCTGCCGCCTGGTAGGTCTGACCCACGATGACTGCGCCCTGCTGGAACGTCTGTACCCGGGAAAGCTCCGCTACCATTTCGACCGGGATTCCTTTGACTATGTCTATGCCATCGACGATCTTGCGGATCTAAAGGGCAAGAAACTCCAGAAGAAACGGAATCACCTGAACCGCTTCCGGCAAGCGCACCCGGAGCATACGCTGGAGCCCATCACCGAGGAAAACCTTCCACAGGTGGCAGAGCTGGTGGACCGTTGGTACACCCTGCGGCAGCAGGACAATCCCCACGGAGACTACCACATGGAGCGGGCTGCTTTGGCAAAAGCATTGGCACAGAGGAAAGAACTGGGATTGGAAGGTCTTGTGCTCCGCACCGGGGAGGGGCTGATTGCCATGACCATGGGTTCCCGGCTCAACCGGGATACCTTTGACATCCACTTTGAAAAGGCACTGGATATTGCCGACGGCGCGTATGCCGCCATCAATAACGGCTTTTCCCGGTATCTGCGGGAAACCCATCCGGAAATCCAATTCCTCAACCGGGAGGACGATCTGGGGCTGGAGGGTCTGCGGAAGGCGAAGCTCAGCTACTGCCCCCACCACATGGTGGAAAAGCATTGGGCGTGTCTATTGGAGGACGGCTATGACTATTGACCGCCCCACACAAACTATGATCCCCGCCCTGAAATCCCTGTGGCACCAAGCGTTTGGAGATTCGCAGGTATTTATCGACCATTTCTTTTCCAAAGGCTTTTCTGCTGACCGATGCCGGTGTGTCCGGGTGGATGACACCGTGGCAGCCGCACTGTACTGGTTTGATTGCCAATGGCAGAAAAAAAAGCTTGCTTACCTGTATGCAGTGGCAACGGACAAAGCGTTTCAAAAAAGAGGCCTGTGCCGGGCATTGATGACAGATACCCACAGGCATTTGGAAAAACTTGGGTACTCCGGCTGTGTGCTGGTGCCGGGTTCTGAGGACCTGTTTGCTTTCTATGAAAAACTGGGCTATAACACCTTCTGCTCTGTCCAACAGGTCTGCCTCACCCCAGAAGCACCGGTTCCCATCCGGCAACTGGACGGCAGAGAATACGCCCGGCTGCGGCTGGCATACCTGCCGGAAAACGCCGTAATACAGCAAGGGGATACCTTTGCCTTTCTGGAAACCTTTGCCCGGTTTTATCAGGCGGATACCTGCATTTTTTGCGTTTCCCCGGACCGGGATACTGCCAACTTCCAGGAATTTTTGGGAGATGCCGCCTGTCTGCCCGGTATTATCGGTGCTTTAAACGCAAAGAAGGGTATCGTCCGGCTGCCCGGTACGCAAACCCCCTTCGCTATGTACCACCCCTTAACAAACAACCCCGCCACCCCCGGCTATTTCAGCATTCCATTAGACTAAACGCGGCACGTTTGTGCCGCGTTTTTCATATCCATGCCGGCAGGCAGATCAGCGCAATAAAGGCTGCAAACACACCCAAAAAAGCTGCCGCCACCAACAGCCCGGCAGTCAAAGCACCGGCAATGGCAGAAAACAATTCCCTAAGCCTGAGACGCATCCCGCACCTCCTTATATAAATGGCAGGCACACAGGTGCCCCGGCTCCACCTCTGTAAGCACCGGTACTACCTTGGGGCAAATATCCATCCGTTTGGGACACCGGGTATGGAACTTACACCCCGACGGCGGGTCTGCCGGAGAGGGAATGCTGCCCTTAAGCACCGTCCGGTTCATTTTATGGTCCGGGTCCGGCACCGGAATGGCAGAGAACAATGCCTGGGTATAGGGATGCAACGGATTTTTAAACAGGGCATCGGTGGGCGCGTATTCCACCAGATTCCCCAGATACATGACCCCCACCGTATCGCAAATGTGCTCCACCACGGAAAGGTCATGGGAGATAAACAGATAGGTCAGATGATACTGCTGCTGCAAGTCCTTTAAAAGATTGATGATCTGCGCCTGGATGGAAACATCCAGCGCAGATACCGGCTCATCGCAGATAATCAATTCCGGATTCAGTGCCAATGCCCGGGCAATGCAGATCCGCTGCCGTTGTCCTCCGGAAAATTCGTGGGGATAGCGGTTTTTATGAAAGCTCTGCAAACCGCAGCGATCCATAATCCGTTGGATATGGGCATCAAAATCCTTTTTGGGTACGATTTTGTGGGCGCGAACTGCCTCGCCGATCAGCTCCCCCACCGGCAGCCGGGGAGACAGACTGGAAAAAGGGTCCTGAAAAATAATCTGCATTTTCGGACGCAGGGCCCGCAGTGCCTTTTTGTCCAGGGCGTAAATATCCTGTCCGTTGAACAACACCTGCCCGCCGGTTTTCTCGCCTGCCAGCCGCAGGACCATCCGCCCGGTAGTGGTTTTTCCGCAGCCGGATTCCCCCACAAGACCCATGGTAGACCCCCGCAGAAGATCAAAGCTGACCCCATCCACCGCTTTCACCTGTCCCCGGCGGCTGCCCTTTACCGGATAGTATTTTTTTAAATCCCGCACCTGTAAAATGTAGTTGGGATCATACTTCTGAGGGTTCATCGTTATCCTCCTCGGGTACGCAGCGATAGCAACTGACAAAATGGGTATCGCTCAGACGGATTTGGCAGGGATAGTCCCCCTGGCAAGCATCAAAGGCATGACCGCACCGGTCCCGGAAATAGCAATATGCCGGCATATCCACCGGATTCGGCACTCTCCCGGGAATGGAGTACAGCCTGTCCGTCTTTTTTCCCACCACAGGCTTGGATTCCATCAGCCCGATGGTATACGGATGAGCAGGGTGGTGGAAGATCTCCTCTGCCGTTCCCCGCTCCACTACCCGTCCGGCATACATGACCACCACAAAATCTGCCATGCCTGCCACCACGCCCAGATCGTGGGTAATCAGCATAATGGCACTTCCCAGTTTGGTTTTCAGCTCCCCCAACAGTTCCAGGATCTGCGCCTGAATGGTAACATCCAGTGCCGTGGTGGGTTCATCTGCAATGATAAGCCGGGGATTACACGCCAGTGCCATTGCGATCATCACCCTCTGGCGCATCCCTCCGGAAAGCTCATGGGGATACATACGGGCAACCCCATGGGGGTTGGCAATCCCCACCATTTCCAGCAGCTCCCATACCCTGCCGGCAATTTGCTCCTTGCTCTGATACCGTAAATCATGGAGCTTGATTACTTCGCTGATCTGCCAACCAATGCGGAATACCGGATTCAGTGCCGTCATGGGCTCCTGAAAGATCATGGAGATCACATTCCCGCGAAGCTGCTGCATAACCGTTTCCGGGGTCTCTGCCAAATCGTATGCCTTATCCCCCAAATTCAGCCGGATGTGTCCGCCTACCACCTGTCCCTGAGGACGCTGCAAAAGCTGCATGGCAGACAGGCTGGTAACAGATTTCCCGCAGCCGGATTCCCCCACTACCCCTACGGTCTTCCCCATAGGAATATCAAAGCTGACCCCATCCACAGACCGCACCACGCCTGCATCGGTAAAGAAACAGGTGCATAAATCCTCAAATTCCAGCACATTGGCATTGTCCCGCATCCGGGTCAGATATGCTTCCTCCGTTATATTTTTTCGTTTGCGTTTCTTTTCCAGTTCATTCATAATCCGGCGGTTTTCCTGTTTATCCATAGCCGCCTCCTTTCCATTTCCGATTTATCGGGCTACTCGCTTGTCATTTCGAGCGGACCCTGAGCGAAGCCGAAGGGGTAGTCGAGAAATCCGTAATATCCAGCAAGGAGAACGGATTTCTCCGCTCGACTACGCAATTATTAGTGGTATGCTTGCCACCGGCAAGCATTGGTATTTGTGATTCGCTGCGCGGAGCACCACGGTCGAAATGACATTGTGTGGCACAAACTGCCCGATAAATGGGAATTTACCGTTTCATTTTGGGGTCAAAGGCATCCCGGAGACCGTCGCCCACAAAGTTGAAGCCCAGCACCGACAGCACAAGGCACACACCTGCCGGGATCCATACAAACCAGTAAGAAGTCAGCACATGGGCGTTGGATACGTCGTTCATAATATTGCCCCATGAGGCAAAGGGAAACTTTACGCCCAGCCCCAAAAAGGACAGCGTTGCCTCGGTGATGATGGTAGAACCCAGACTCATGGTGCATATCACAATCAGTTGGGGAATCACGTTGGGAATTAAATGCCGGAAAATCCGCCGGGGGGCACTCAGCCCCCCCGCCTCGGCAGCCGTCATAAATTCCTGCTCCCGAAGACTGAGAATCTGCCCCCGAACCAGCCGGGCGATCCCCGGCCAGCCAAGCAGCCCCAGGATCAGCATCAGATACAGCATCCGGATCCGGGGATCCACACGCATTCCATCCATAGCCGCGCCCAGTATAATCAGAAGTGGTGTGGAGGGAATGCAGTAGAAAATGTCCACAATTCGCATAACCAAACCGTCCACCCAACGCCCGAAGTACCCGGCAACGCCGCCCAGCACGACCCCCAACACCCCGGAGATCAGCACCACGATAAAACCGATAACCAACGACACCCTGCCCCCGTACATCAGCCGGGTGAGCATATCCATGCCGTTTTTGTCCGTACCTAAAGGATGGCGAACAGAGGGAGAAGCATAGGCATCCCATACTCTGGTGGCTATGCTCTGTCGGAGAGAATAGAGCCTGTTTGCCGGGTCATATACCAACGAAAACTGCTGCTCCTGTCCCCCTTCCGGGGTGTAAACAAATCCGTCATACCCCCGGGTAACTGCCTCCTCCACCAATGCCCGAAGGGGTCGTGGAATCGACTGGGAATCGGTTTTTGTCCGAATAATCAGCCGGCTGATATGGGCGATCTCCTGCCCGTCGGCAAACACGCTGCCATCTTCCAGTGTATAGTCCTCTGCCTGCCACTGAAATGCCTTCTGTCCGTTGGTATAGGCAGTCAGGGCGGCGTAAAGAAGTCCGAAATCCGGCACTCCCCCCGCCACCGGCTCCATAATATCCTTATGGGCGATCCCCACCAGCACATCCCCGGCATACAGGCTGTACAGGTCTGTCCCTTCCCGGCGGATATTGTAGGTGGTATCCTTATAAGAAAAACTGTCAGCCCTGCCCATATTCAATGTCATCTGTGCCTGCAGTACCGCGTTCATTTCCTGCCCCGGTGCTGCCTGAAACTGAAAGGCATCGTTTACCGTTACCCCGGCATACTCTTTGCGCTGCATTTCATCCCGGTAAAACACCTGATCCTGCTCGTATGGGATCAGCGCGCCGCCCAGAAAGGAGAACAAAAACATAAAACCCAGGATCCCCAGCCCTACCACAGCCAGCCGATTGCGGAAAAACCGCTTTGCAGTCATTGCGCCGGGAGACAGTGTTCTTTCCCGCCGGTCATCGTTGAGGGAAAAGGTCCCCTCCCCCTTTGCAGGGATGTTATTGTTGCTTTCGCCCGGTTGCTCCATTGCGTCTCCCCCCAGTCTGAGCTAGTGTCTGATCATCTCAGACTTCCTTTTATTATTGATAGGCTATCCCAGCCTGACCCGGGGATCCACCACCGCGTATGCAATGTCAGAGATCAGGTTTCCCAGCAGGGTCAGTGCCGCCAAAAACGTCAGATAAAAAATGGAAAAGGGAATATCCCCCGCCACCATTGCCTGATAGGAGGTATAGCCAATACCGTTGATGGCATACAGCGTCTCGGTGATCAAAGCACCGGCAAACAGCCCCGGCAGGCTGCCTCCCACGATCGTTACCAGAGGGATCAAGGTGTTGCGGAAGGCATGGCGGTAAATGACCGCTCCCTCACTGACACCCTTTGCCCGGGCGGTACGAATATAATCCGCGCTGAGTACCTCCAGCATATTGGTGCGGGTATACCGCATCAGCGAGCCCACAGAGATCACCACCAAGGTAATCACCGGCAGCACCAGATGGTGTGCCATATCCCAAAACTGTCCCCATGGGGACAGGCTTTGAAAATCTCTACCCACCAGACCGTACAGGTCAAACCACCCCAGCTTTACGGAAAATACCAGCTTCAAAAGGGTAGCAAAAAAGAAGGTCGGCAGGGAAATGCCCACCAGCGCGCCGGCGGTAATGGCATAATCTCTGCGGCTGTACTGCCGGGTGGCAGCCAGGATCCCCAGGGGAATGGCAATCAGCAACTCCAAAACCAACGCTACTGCCCCCACAACAAAGGACACCCAGATGACCTGAGAGAATTTCTCCACCACCGGCACGGTAAATTTCCAACTCTGACCGAAATTCCCGGTCAAAAGGTTTTTTAGCTGGATAAAGTAGCCCTGCACCACACCCACATCCAGACCGTATTGGGCGTTGAGCTGCTCTACCCACTCCTCATAGGGCTTTGCCCCCGGTGCCTGGGACAGTTGGATCGCCATTGTCTCCACGTAGGAGGCAGGCAGACAGCGCATGAGCAGATAGATCACAAACACCACAAACAGCAGAATCCCAACGGAGATTCCCAGCCGCTTTCCAATATACCGTCCCATGATTACACCTCTTTTTCAATTCCAATTTGCCGGGCTATTAAAATTCTACAAATACCAAACTGAAATATTGTACAGACTACCGTAAGTGCGCAGGTGGGGTCCACAGGGGAGGGGCGGTTTGTGCGCGGGAGCGCATCGCTCAGCCCCTCCCCTGTGCCGCCTCTTTGGGTACTTTCTTGGCGGAACAAGAAAGTACCGCCGCCGGCAGGCACCGGAACCAAAGTGCAGAATAAGTCCAAAACCATTCAGCAAATCTAAGATTACTTCCCGCATTCCACATCCGACAGCCCTAACGGGCTGCCACCTTCTCCCCGGGAGAAGGCATGGGTGCACGCCCTACGATGTTATATGGCGTACTGCCCGATAAGCAGGAACTTACCGCATTTCCAGTTTTTCGATGTCGTTTTCCCAGCCCCAGAAGGTAGTAATATCCGGCGTCAGTGTAGACAGGTCTACCCGTTTGGCAGAGAAAATAAACACATTTTGCCTCTGATACACAGGAATCTCCACTGCCCAGTCAGCAATTCTGTCCAAACATTCCTTATACAGCGTCTTGCGATATTCCTGATCTGTGGACTGCCGCGCCATTAAAATCAGCTCATCCAAATCCGGATCTTTGAGCCAGTAGGACTTCTCATTGGAACCGCCTTGGGAGTGATAGATCTGATAAAGGTCCGGGTCCGGCGTTGCGCCCCAAGCCATGGCAAACAGCTCCGCCGTACCGGAATTGACCGCGTTGGTCAGTTCAGAGAAGTTGGATACATCCGTAACGATCAAATCAAATCCAATGCTCCCCAGTGCCTCTGCCGCCAGGGTCAGTGCCATAAAGGTAGGATGGTCCCCGGTCCCGCCGGCACCCACCAACACCTCATAGCCCATTTGCGCCCCCTCGGGAGCCGCCGCCACTCTGCCCTTTTCCACAGTATAGCCGGCCGCCTGGAAGAACCCCAGTGCCGCCTCCTTCGCTGCCGCGTACCGCTCCTCAGGAGTCATATCTCCGGTATAGATGGGCTGTCCCTCCGCATTTACGGAAAAAGCCACCCGGTATCCGGGATCCGTAACCCGGGGTGCCGCCCAAGAGGTATCAGAGATAGGATAATTGATCACATTGGCGTATTCCCCGTAGTAGGAATCCACCGCCACATCCCGGTATACAGAAATTACGGTTGCGATCGCCTTACGCAGATTCCGGGAGGCTTCCGAGCCACTCTGCCCTGCCACACACACATTTTTGGCGTTGATGCCCACATAGCCATAGCCCAGATTTGCCACCATCCGGGCAGCAATCACACTGCCGGATACCTGTCCTCCGTTGGCCTCGGCAATGGCCTTTGCCGTCTCCGTGGAATAAGAAGGGTCCGTAATGTCAATGGTTCCGGCAATAACACCGGATACCTTATCTGCCTCCTGCCCCTCCCGGAACTGAATATACCGGGTCTTTGGCATACCCTTCCAGTACCGGTCATTTGCCTCCAGGGTAACGGTGCCGCCGGTATAGCTGATAAACCGGTAGGGACCGCCGCCCATAGGGCTGGTGGTAACGGCCCGCACATGGGACAGATCCCCCTTGGTAAAGCCGAACATGTTGTCCTCATAGTCATACAGTGCTTCCTCGCCGTAATAGTGCATGGGCACCACGGCTGTCGCCAGAGTGTAAATGGCGGTAGCAGAAATCTCCGTCAATACAATCCGCAGGCTTTTATCGCCGGTTTTCTGAATGCCGGAAATGTTCGGCGCAGACTGCCCCGTCTGCACGCCTGTGTGAAATTCGCCCGCCGCACTGCCCAATTCCGCATCCAAAGCCTGGACCATGGACAAGGTCCCCGCCTCACTGTCCAGTCCTTCTTCAGACAGGTCAAAACCGTACTTATCCACCAGTGCCTTGAACAGTTCTCTGGGCGTATCTTCCTCTTGTCCATTGCCGCTATCCAAAATGCTCTGGGCAAAAACCTCTCCCGCCGCCCAGAAGGCAGTCCAGAACTGATCGTACTGCTGTCGGGTGTAGTAGGGGTTGTCCGTGTAACCCTCCGGTCCCGCCCGCAGAATCAGCTCCATCCGTGGCTCCATCCCACTGCGGTAAGCCTCCAGTCCCTGGATAGGCAACGAGTACAGGGTCATAATACCGTCATAGGTAGGATCCAGAGGAACGTACAAAGAGAAAATCACATCGTCAATATCCACTTCCGTGCCGTCGGAGAAAGTTACTCCGTCCCGCAGCGTAAAGTCATAATACACGGTTCCATTGGCGTTTTCCGTGATGATGCAGTCGGCGATGCCGGTGTAGGTATAGTCGGTGCCGTTGTACGGCCGCACTTCCCCGTCGATGCCCCGGAGGACCACTGCGCCCTCCCGGTCCGTCCCCAGCAGATCCAGATGCACCAGCGAGATCACATCGTTTTCATAGGCATTGGTATAGAAAAACGGCGAGAACTTTCCGTCAAAGTTTTGAGTTCCCACCACAAGGGTATTGTTTTCCTGTGCCGTGGTGTCCGTAGGCGTAGGTGTCTGGTCGCCGCACCCGGCAAGACCCGATGCCACCACCCCAAAGACCGACAAACAGGCAAGAAATTTTCGTAAGCTCCGTTTCATAGCTCGACCTCCTCACTGCTTACCTATATATTGAACATTCCACCAGATTTTATCCCCAAAAGAATTTATGTCCTGTCTATTATCCTTTGCAAATCCATCAGACTGCTCAAAAAAACCATACCGTCCGCCCAACAACATCCACCGGCTTCCGCAAAAAAACGCCTCCCAAAGGAGGCGTTTAGATTCTTCCATATATAAAAAGAAAAATCGCGTGTCCGTAACGGTCAAATCCGTTATGGACACGCGATATGATTCGCTTTTTTATAAAATTTAAGCAAAAACAGGTAATACCGGCACTTACTTTCGTTTTTGGGGGAATGACTTGCGTATGTCGCTGACACCGCATATATAATCCATACTCACATCGTACAGCCTTGCCAGTACGATTAGGCTGTCTACCGGGATCCTGGTTTTTCCCAACTCATAGTCTGAGTATGTTTTCTGACCGACTTGTAGTAATTGTGCGATTTTCACCTGTGTCATATCATTGTCTTCGCGTAATGCCCGGATTCTTTCTGTATAGTTCATAAGACCACCCCGTAAACAGCATACCATAGAGTTTAAAACTCTATTGACTTTTAGTGTAATAAACTCTATAATATGCATGAGGTGATAGCTATGGAAAACAACTATTGCAAAGACTGCGAACATTTTCATCAACACTACGGCCTTGATAAGCAAAAACTGTTTCGGGTATTTTGCGGCCACTGCACAGCGACAAACAGAATACGAAAGCGGCAGCCGGATGCTCTTGCCTGTAAGTTTTTTGTCCCTGCGCCGCCCAGAGAAGATGCCTTCGCAACAAAAGAGTATCTCAGTAAGGCTTTGGTGGAATATATGCTGCATCTGGAGCTTCTGCCACATATCCCGGATGCACAGAACAAATAAAAAATCGAGTGTCCGTAACGGTCAAATCCGTTATGGACACTCGATATGGTACGGGCGACAGGACTTGAACCTGCATGCCTCACGACATATGAGCCTAAATCATACGTGTCTGCCAATTCCACCACGCCCGCATTGGCTTTATTCTAACACGTCGGGATTGCCTTGTCAACGCAGTTTTCAGAGTTATGTTAACCTTTTTGCTGTTTTTTTCCGCAATAGTTCTTGACATTGACCCTGTGTGCGGGTAAAATAGATTTGGTATAGTGTACGCAGTGTGCCCTTTTGACGCCGCCGCGTTTCATTTATAACTACCGAGAGGTTTGCGTTTTGCGCCTCATTGCGTTTTATTTGTGCTGATATATTCCGTCGGTTGGGACCGACGGCTACTTGCCAATTTTACACATGGGGCCTGTTGCGCTCACCTCTATGTCTATTCTGAAAAAGGAGGTGTGCAAAGATTTTATGGAACCGTTGACAATTTTGTTCATCGTCCTGGCTGCCGTTGTAGGTCTGGGTATTGGTATTGGTATCGGTATCGCGCTGCGTAAGCGTGTCGCCGAGCGTGAGATCGGCTCTGCCGAGCAGGAAGCCACCCGCCTGATCAATGAAGCTATCCGCAGTGGCGAAAGCCGTAAGAAGGAAATGCTTCTGGAAGCCAAGGATGAAATCCATAGATCCCGCACAGAGCACGAAAAAGAAGTCAAAGAGCGTCGCGCTGAGCTGAGCAAACAGGAACGCCGGCTGCAGCAAAAAGAAGAAACTCTGGACAAGAAGGCTGAAAACTTCGAGAAGAAGGAAGAGGAGCTTGCCCGGAAAATGGCGGAAGTAGCTGCTGCCAAGGAAGAGGCAGAGGCTGTCAAGAAAGCCCACCTTGCCACTCTGGAGCAGATTTCCGGTCTTTCTCAGGAGCAGGCAAAGCAGTTCCTGCTGAAGAATGTGGAGGAGGAAGTCCGCCACGACACCGCTATGAAGATCAAGCAGATCGAGCAGGAGATGAAAGACGAGGCAGAAGAAAAAGCCCGGGAGATCATTTCCATCGCGATCCAGCGCTGCGCTGCCGATCACGCCGCAGAAGCCACTGTTTCTGTGGTCCCCCTGCCCAACGATGAAATGAAGGGCCGCATCATTGGCCGCGAGGGTCGGAACATCCGCACCCTGGAGACCATCACCGGCGTTGACCTGATCATCGACGATACCCCCGAAGCCATCACCGTTTCCAGCTTTGACCCGGTGCGCCGGGAGGTTGCCCGTCTGGCACTGGAAAAGCTGATCGTTGACGGCCGTATCCACCCCACCCGCATTGAGGACTGTGTGGAAAAGGCGCAGAAGGAAGTGGACCGTACCATCCGGGAATCCGGCGAGCGCGCCTGCTACGAAACCGGTGTACACGGTCTGAACCCGGAACTGATCAAAATTCTGGGCCGCCAGAAGTACCGTACCTCTTATGGTCAGAACGTTCTGAACCATTCCATGGAAGTTGCCCATATTGCCGGTCTGATGGCATCCGAGCTGGGTGTGGATGTAACCCTTGCCAAGCGGGCAGGTCTGCTGCATGATCTGGGTAAAGCCATTGACCATGAGGTAGAGGGCAGCCACGTACAGTTGGGAGCTGACCTTGCCAAGAAGTACAAAGAAAACCCGGTGATCGTCAACGCCATTGAGGCGCACCACGGCGACGTGGAGCCCAAGACGGTGATTGCCGTTCTGGTCCAGGCAGCCGATGCGGTATCTGCCGCCCGACCCGGCGCGCGGCGGGAAAATGTGGAAAATTACATTCGCCGCTTGCAGAAGCTGGAGGAGCTGACCGGTTCTTACCCCGGCGTGGAGAAGGCATTTGCCATCCAGGCTGGTCGTGAGGTCCGTATCATGGTCAAGCCCGAGGAAGTTACCGAAGACAATATGATCATCCTGGCAAGAGAAATTGCCAAGAAAATCGAGGCTGAGCTGGAATACCCCGGCCAGATCAAGGTCAACTGCATTCGGGAAACCAAAGCTGTGGAATACGCAAAATAATACAAGACACCCCGGAGCGGTTCACTGCTCCGGGGTTGTTTTTATATTGTCATTTCGACCGGAGCGGAGAAATCTGCCCCCTTGTCATTTCGACTGAGCCGTAAGGCGAACGGAGAAATCCGTTCTCTCCCTTGGATATTGCGGATTCCTCGACCGTTTCCGGCTGTATAACGAGTGCTACACACGGTTAAACCGTTGCGTCTATGCGTCCTTTTCCATAGGAAAACGTCCCATCCTTACGGACGGGACGTTTTTATTTTGTATCTTAGTACATACCGCTCTGGGCAGCAGCAGCCATAGCCGCAGATTCTGCCTCGGGGTTGGGCTTATCCGCCACCAGAGATTCGGTGGTCAGCACGCAGGATGCGATAGAAGCGGCATTCTCCAAGGAGGAGCGGGTAACCTTGGTGGGATCCACGATGCCGGCAGCAATCATGTCCACATACTGCTCGGTGTAGGCGTTGTAGCCGTAACCCACCTTCTTGGAATTTCTGATCTTCTCATAGACCACACTGCCGTCCACACCGGCATTCTCCGCAATCTGGCGGATGGGAGCCTGCAGTGCAGTGGCAACAATCTTTGCACCGGTCTTTTCATCACCGGTCAGCTTGGCGATCAGCTTCTCAACTGCGGCAACCGCGTTGACCTGAGCAGTACCGCCGCCGGCGACAATGCCTTCCTCCACAGCAGCCCGGGTAGCGTTCAGTGCATCCTCCACCCGCAGCTTCTGCTCCTTCATGGCAACCTCGGTCTGTGCGCCAACCTTGATGACGGCAACGCCGCCGGCCAGCTTAGCCAGACGCTCCTGAAGCTTTTCACGGTCATATTCAGAAGTGGTAGCAGCAATGGAAGCGCGGATCTGCTGTGCACGGGCCTTGATCGCCTCGGCATCGCCTGCGCCGTCCACAATGGTGGTGGTGTCCTTGGTAACCACGATCTGACGGGCGCGGCCCAGGTCTTCCATAGTGGCTTCGGTCAGCTCCATGTTGAGCTGGCTGGAGATCACAGTACCGCCGGTGAGGACGGCAATATCCTGCAACATCTCCTTGCGGCGGTCGCCGAAACCGGGAGCCTTGACGCAGACGCAGTTAAAGTTGCCGCGCAGACGGTTCACCAGCAGCGTTGCCAGAGCATCGCCTTCCACATCCTCAGCAATAATCATCATCTTCTTGCCGGACTTGACAATGGGCTCCAGAATCGGCAGGATCTCCTGAATGGAGGAAATCTTCTTGTCGGTGATCAGCACAACTGCGTCGTCCAGAACCGCTTCCATCTTGTCGGTATCCGTAACCATATAGGGGGAGATGTAGCCCCGATCAAACTGCATACCCTCAACCACTTCCAGGCCGGTCTCAGCAGTCTTGCTCTCCTCGATGGTGATGACACCCTCGGTGCCCACCTTCTCCATCGCCTCAGCGATCAGTGCGCCCACAGACTCATCGCCGGAGGAAACGGTACCGACACGGGCAATGTCCTCAGAGCCGTTGACAGGAACAGAATGCTCCTTGATGGCAGCAACAGCAGCCTCAACAGCCTTCTCAATACCCTTACGCATAACCATGGGGTTTGCACCGGAGGCCAGATTCTTCAGACCCTCACGGGTGATTGCCTGTGCCAGAACGGTAGCGGTGGTGGTGCCGTCGCCGGCAACGTCGTTGGTCTTGGTAGCGACCTCACGAATCAACTGGGCACCCATGTTCTCAAAGGGATCCTCCAGCTCTACTTCCTTAGCGATGGTTACGCCGTCGTTGGTAACCAGGGGTGCGCCGAACTTTCTGCCCAGCACCACATTACGGCCCTTGGGGCCCAGGGTAACCTTGACGGTGTCGGCCAACTGGTCTACGCCGGCCTGTAGCTTCTTACGGGCTTCTTCTCCGTAAATGATCATCTTTGCCATATTTCAGTTCCTCCTTACTCGGTAACAACAGCCAGAACATCTTCCAGCTTTACAAACTTATAATCAACACCGTCCAGCTTGATTTCGCTGCCGGTGAAGTTGCCCACTACCACTTTGTCGCCGGCCTTGATTTCCTTAACATCAGGTCCTGCGGACATAACTTCGTAGATGGCGGGCTTTTCCTTGGTGGTAGTAGCCAGAATGATGCCGGAGGAGGTAGTCTCCTCTGCCTCGGTCTGCTTCAAAACCAGGTTGTCTGCTGTGGGTTTCAGTTTCATATCGATTCCTCCAAATATGGTTATTTATATGGTATATCCTGCTTACACAGGTATTAGCACTCTTGGCTTTTGAGTGCTAACGGCTATATAATAACCCAATGTTTCAGAAAATGCAAGCCTTATTTGTACTTTTTTCCAATATTTTTTGTGAATCTTTTGTTAAGGTCCATCAAATTCCGATTTAACAGGCAATTTACTGCTTGTCATTCCGAGCGACCAACGGGAGCCGAGGAATCCGTAATACCTTGTAGGAGAACGGATTTCTCCACTCCCCTTCGACTTCGCTCAGGGTCGGTCGAAATGACATGGGTTGGT
>JAZRMP010000011.1:0-67107 GCA_045647705.1 Faecousia sp. | reverse complement strand
GCAGATCGTTATACTAAAATCAAGTAAATATAAATGTGGAGCCGGGTTATTATAGTGTGTTTTCTAATATACCCGGGATGTGACGGACCTGGATCACTCCTTTATAGGAGTAGGGAGATCCAGTAGGAGATGATGGTTTTGATTGGTGCAGTTGTCCGGATTATCTTACTCCGTGCAACTGCATTTTTATTTTATAATTAATTCTGAAAGGATGATTTTATATGATTGTAGAAGCGATTGATAAGAGGACTGGAAAGACCGTAAAAATCGAGGAGGCGTATTCCGGTCAACGCCTTACCTGTCCTCACTGCGGTGTAGAAGTGCATCCCGTTCTGGAGGTACAAACTCCGTTTTTCCACTGTTATGAGGGCGGAAAGCACAGCCATTACCTCTGTGAGCAGCTGGAGAGAACGAACAGAGCATATGATCCCCAAATAACGGATATAGCGGAGCTGTTTGTGAATCTGTTTAACCCGGTTCGCGAAAAGGAGGATTTTCCTTGGGAACCGGAAGATGACGAGGATTCTGACGCGCTTGACCCGGAGGATGAGACCTTGGATGAAGGCGAGCCCACACAGACATCCGAAGGCGATACGAATGACGGTGAGGATGGTGAAAACGTAGCTACCTCCGGACCTATGATTCTTCCATGCAGAACACTCAGTCAGCTTTGGAAGGCTGGCATTTACAAGCTTGGGTCGTCTGAACGCATTGGATCTTCTTTGAGATCGGACATTTTTCTGTGGTATAAGGATTTTGACAGGTTCTCTGCCCGTCATGAGGACTTGGGAGAGCGTGTGCTTGCGGTGCGTCCGCTGTGGCCCGTCAACAGAGCCAATGCCATTCTGTTTGCGTCCTTTAGCAGCATTCGCGGAAGCAAAGAGTATAAAAAGAAGTATTTCGTGCTTGAGTTCCACGAACGCAAAGAATACAATAAGGCTTGCAAAAAGCTGTTTGTCCGCAATACGGAAAGCATCGGCACAAGTCGCACCGTCTCAAAGTATGATATGGTGTTGGTGGCCGGTGACTGGGCGGAACTGGACGAAGAGGAATCTGCAGTATTTGTAAAACCTGGTGAGAATAATTACGGTGTGCAGCGTTCCACTTTCTTTTCCAAGAATCAGATTTATGCGATTCCGGAATATAAAATCAAAAAGTAACAGCCTTGCAACGAAGGCAGCCGAGTGATTCGCACTCGGCTGCCTATTCTTATGCTTTGGTATATGCCTTGTGGTATTGCTGCTGCGTATCCACAGTGCGATCGTACTCAGTTTCCTTTACCCTATAACGCCGGCAATTTAATTGGATACGCATATTCTGCGGATGGACGGAAAGAGAGACACGAATATTGTCTGTAGGTTCGTTAGCGGTAATGTGCATCTCAGTTTCCTTGGAATCCACCGGGATTTGTACACAGGCGGTATGCTGCAGCTGCAGCCGCTCTCCCACATCGATGCGTTCAAGCTCAGAAAGGTCACTGTTGACCAAAGGCCTGCGATCCATTTTCTGCTTAATAGCAAAAAGCTTTTCTTCGTTGACAAATTCATTACGGGTTTCGTACGGGTCATCAATATCGTGCCCAATCACGTATTCGATTTCCGGTTCACTCAAACCGAGAATGTGTAAGTGTGTACCAAAATTACGGCGAAACAAATAGGCTGTTGGATCTTTTCGATCCTCAAAAGGCAGGCTGTCTTTATTGGATATGGGATCCTCTTGAAGGTCCTCGCTAATGGAGGCCATTTGAGACGCTTTGATTTTGATGCTTTGGAACAGGACACGGGCAGCATTTGTCAACTCCCGGGCGGAGCATCGAACATCCCAACGGTCGTTGTTACACACAATGGGATAATCGTCGATGGATTTGCCAAGTTGCGACTCAATATACTGACGCCGCTCATCGATCAGCGCAGCAACCTTGTCCGGCACCGGGATGATGCGGTCTGCATTCCTGGTCTTTCCGCCCAGCTTGCCTGCACTGGTGTCATAACCGGTGGTTTTGTAGATCCATATCACCGGGCAGTCAGGATGGGTTTGCATAGGCTTGATATCACCAAAATCCACTGCGCAGGCTTCTGCATTGCGCAGGCCCAGTGAATACATTAACAGCAGACCCATATTTTGACCGGATTGCAACGGATCAGAAAGGAGAGACTTGGCAACTGCCTGTTCTTGGGGGATAGTCAGTGATTTGCAAAGCAGCGCCTGATTGGCTTTGACTTCCTCGCTTTCCGTTGTGGCTTCGGGATTCAGGTTACTTTCCCAAAGCACATTATCACACTCGCCGTGCCGGGCGGCTGTTTCCACGACGTAGTAGATCAAACGGCGAAAATCCTGCAACGTACTTTCCTTATAGGGCATATATTGCTTGCTCCTTGTGTCCTGTCCCCGTTTGACCAATGCCTGAATAACAGCGTCGTAATCTTCCTGGGTGTAGGCGCTTATTGGGGTCTCATCGTGCTTGCGAAGCAGCGGAATGATTTGATTGCAGTAACGCAGGTGGTTGCTTCTTTGGGTGGAATCCGCCTTCCAATGTTCCTCGAAATTCTCGTAGTAATCGTGATAGATGCCGTAAAAGGTGTGTTCTTCACCAACGAAACATTTCCAATCTGTCATAGATGGCCATCCTCCTTTCCTGTACCATATACGGCAATGCTGCCGGTTACACCGTGATCACACTCGACCAAAACATCAATATAGCTTCCGCTCACTTCCTTTGTAGGGGATACCGTGATAGAGACGGCATTATAATGATTCTTTTTATGGTCAGAATGAACGACGGTTTTGCGAGTGAATGTCGAATCTTCGGATGTGCTTTGCGCGGCATTCTGCCAGTCAGCTTCGTGGGCATGGCTCCATCGGTTCAGCTTTTGCACCATCCCGTACTGGACCAGATCGTTTGTGTAATCACAGTAATGCTGAGAGAATGTATCCGGAGCTTTGTTGCCCACAACATAGGAGAGCTCACCTCGGTTAAAGGAGCAGGTGTGGTTTGCACGGTGCTTAAAATTGCTGTATAAGATATCGCCCTGATACTTGTTCATATCCACAACGATCTCTTTGTCACCGTCACCGGGAAGAACCAGCTCTTGGGTGGGAATGTCGGCTTTTTCAACCAGAGACCGGCAAACCCGGATAGCAGCATCGTACTTGCAGTAGGGCGGCTTGGAAAGCGCCGCACGAGTCTTTTTGTTATTGGGCATAATGATCGGCAAATACTGCAGTTCTGCTTCTGTAAAGCCGCACGCAAGCTGCAGGTAGGTTTTTCGGCTATTCAGCATATCTGCCAGAATCGGTGCTACCGGGACTTTTCTGCAGGCAGTACCGTCGGCGTGGTAGATCACTGTACCTTCATCTGATAGGAACTTATATATCAAAAGGCGGTATGCCTTCAAGCCGGGAATGGTCTCAAAATCATCCCATGTCAGTGCGCAGGCTTCCCGGGTACTCATACCGGTAAACAGATGGATCGGACCAAGCAGCAAGGTGCTGTCATCCTCAAACCGCAAGGCTTTTCTTGGACCAAAGTCCGCATCACTTTTTTCACGAACATAGGCAAGAATACGAGCCTCTTCTTCAAAGGTGAAGGTCTTTTTCGTCAGCATATTTCGCAAATTTCGCAGCTCTTTGGATGCCCGATTGCTGATTTCCGGCAGAAGTGCTGGGATAGGATTTGCTTGGACATAATTGCTTTCCTCCGCAACCCGCATAATGATGTTTAACTGCTGCCAGTACTTAACGACAGCAATGCTGCCATCCGGGATGACTGACTGCATTGCATCGCGGTAATCCTCGTCGTTGGCACTCGATGGGAAAAGCGCAGACAGCGCATTCTTCTCAAGGCTGAAAAGAATATTCCGGGCAATTTCGTCGCGATAGTCCCGCCTTGCCAGCAAGCGGTTACGGCAGCAAAACCAGATCGTTTTGAGAGAGCAACCCACAAGACCATCACCGTAGTGATCCAGCATATCACCTACGATGTAGGGGTAAATGGAATCAAGAAACGGAACGCTCTCTATCTTGCCAATTACGGATTCCCGATCCTTACAGCGCAGACCTTTCTGCGTTGCAGGAGAATTCCAGACTTGCCTATTCTTTGTGCTTTCGGGTCTCGTATTTCCTCTGTAGTAGGCCTCGCCAACATAAACGCCATACCTGTCCCGGTGTACGGTATAGTACACTGAGATCTCGTTGGAGAACTGATAGACAGATGGCCGTTTACGGTGCTTAACAGAGTCCGGGTCGATTTTGGCTTTTTCAAATGCCTCCCGAAGTTTCACGAGGGTCGTTGGCTTTTTCAGCTGTTGCTGGGTTGCCTGGATATATTCTTTTTCAACGATAAGTTTGGTCCCGTCCTTGTCGCACTGGGTAAAGAAAATAGGGATCGGCGCATTGAGATCGATGCTGCGACCTGCGAACAAAAGCATTTTCTTTCTGGGTTGGGTAACCGTGGCGTTGGACGCAATTGCAATGATCTTACCGGGGAGGAAACCCTGATCCCGTAGGAGCGTACAAATGTTATTATCAGATGCAGATATAAAGGTCTGAGGAAGCAATGCAATGAAATTTGCCTGATCGTTTCCGGCAGAAAGCATTGTGCCAATGTCGAATTCTTCCTCTGTGAATGGGGATGCGATGGCGATCAGGTCAAACCTTTTTGCATAGTTTGCAACATCGGAAAAAATGCAGAACTGAAGGTTCTTGAATTCCATCCGATAGGCAGAGGCCACATAGATATTCGGCACAGCAACGTAGCATTTACATCTATACTTCTCAATCTTTTCAGACCACGCAAGAAGAAAGTCGGGTCCCGGATTCACAATTAGAATCTGAGACGCATTCCGGGCCAATAGCTCAAACTGCCGCAGGAAAAAGGAGCATTCGAATCTGCCATCGTATTTGCTTTTGACATTAAAATCAGATCTCTTTCCAAATAGTTTCGGGAAAGGGTAGAGCGCTGCACGGATCACATCGCTGGGTCTCTCGTTCTTGATGTTTTCAATTCGGTCGAATGCTGTTTCGGTAATGCCGATGCCGCCCGCAGAATTCTGCTTTCCTTTAACCGTTAGCTGGAATTCGAGCCAGGGGTTAAACGCTTCATCGAGCAGTGTTCTATGCTGGTTAAATTGGCAGTAGTTCGCAAGGAGCTTAAGACCGGAAACCTTGTGCTGACGGTAGAACCGAATGGTATTCACCAAATTGGAACTTACGGTCCCTTGCAGAGCAGGCATAAGGACGTGATACACTGCTTGCCAGCACTCGGTGAAAGTTTCCTTGGAGATTTCAAAGGAATTATAGAGCTCCTTGTTTTCCTCATAGAAGCTTTCCATCGTAGATTTATCAATTTCTGCAACTGGCAGCTGAGACGCTTTTGTGGATCTAAGGATCAGGTAAAGTACATAGGCTAATTTTTCGCGATGTCCTTTTGGGAATTCAGACAAAAGTTTATTCCAGTCAGTAACCAGGAAAGGTGCAAAGGTTTCAAAAAACGGCCGGCAATCCTTATCCATACCTGCCGAGACAAGCGTACTGCAAAACGAGAAAATAGCAGGACTATCATAGTAGGGACTCTCATCAGAGGGCAGTAGCTGATACCGAGAAGCCTCCGAAGCAAATTCTGCCGTATGAATTCCGTCTGTATAATCAGGCTTTTGGGAGTGCTCTATATTGAGCTTTGCCAGAGCGTAGCAGCGGACAATATCCTCGTAATGATAGATATCTATATTGAGTGCGGTGAGCTTTTCTATGATGGATTGATGGATATTGCTCATTATAAAACACCTCCGTAAATTAGAGTTTGAGCCAATGAGTTTTACAGGAGAAAATGTATCCTCACAACAATATTACCACTTAAAGTAAATCTTTGCAAGCATATATAGAAATAAACAAGTGGGAAACTGTTGGTCAAAAGTTGGTCAAATCCAAGGTGATGAATTTTGAATTGTGTAAAATGAGAATAAAAAAACACCGTATTTTGCGATTTTACTCGCAAAATACGGTGTTTTTCTAACTATTCAAAGAACCACACAGCCACTTAGGTATCATAGTAGAACATTAACTATTCCCATTAGTAGAATAAAAAACATTCCCTCAGATACAATTCGTGTTCTATTAGCGGCATATATAAAAAGTTGTCCGTTTAGCCTGATACCAAAGCCTGTTGGCACTATTGAGTGGGGATAAGTATAAAAAATGCCTCCTGCGAGTAAACGCAGAAGGCATATTTTTATGAGGTTGCAGAATAGCCAAAATTGTTCCTTTGGGAATGATTTGGTTTGTTCTTTGACATTAGGCTCATTCCCACTCGATTGTGCCAACAGGCTTCGGGGTCAGATCCATCAGAACACGGTTGATGCCTTCCACCTCGGCGGTAATACGGTTGACGATCTTGTGCAGCACCGGGTAGGGGATCTCTTCCACGGTGGCAGTCATGGCGTCGGTGGTGTTCACCGCGCGGATGATGGCAGGCCAGCCCTCATAGCGCATCTCATTACGAACGCCCACGCTCTTAATGTCGGGGATCGCCACAAAGTATTGCCATACCTTTTCTGCCAAGCCGCAGTTGTCAAACTCCTCCCGGAGAATGGCATCGGCTTCCCGCAAAGCGTGCAGCCGATCCCGGGTGATAGCACCCAGACATCGTACACCCAGGCCGGGACCGGGGAAGGGCTGACGGTAGACCATAGCGTGGGGCAGGCCCAGAGCCTCACCCACCACACGGACCTCATCCTTAAACAGCAACTTTACAGGCTCTACCAGTTCCATCTTCATATCCTCGGGCAGACCGCCTACATTATGATGGGACTTTACGGGCTTGCCGCTCTCTGCTGCCTTGATAGATTCCAAAATATCGGGGTAGATCGTGCCCTGTGCCAAGAAGTCAATGCCGGAGAGCTTGGATGCCTCCTCGTCAAAGACCTTAATAAATTCAGCACCGATGATCTTGCGCTTCTTTTCCGGGTCAGATACACCCGCCAGCAGATCCAGGAAGCGATCCGTAGCATCCACATAGATGAGGTTAGCGTCCAATTCCTTACCGAAAACCTCGATCACCTGCTCACTCTCACCCTTACGCATCAGGCCATGGTTCACATGGACACAAACCAATTGTTTGCCAACAGCCTTAATCAAAAGCGCTGCAACCACAGAGGAGTCCACACCTCCGGAAAGTGCCAACAGGACCTTCTTGTCTCCCACCTGTTCCCGGACTGCCGCCACCTGCTCTGCGATAAACGCATCCGCTAGTTCCTTGGTGGTAATGCGCTGCATGGATTCCGGACGAACGTTCGTTGTCATACCGATTCCCCCTAATAAGAAATAAAAAAGATAGCATCATTATACAGATATTTTTTTCCTTACGCAAGAAGAAAATACTAAGAATTTCTCCAAAAATATACTTATTTTTTCATCAATATGCCACATGGATATAGCGATAACAGATTCGGCGGCAAAAGGAAGCCTTTTTCAGTCTGCTTTGTGCCTGCAAAATATAGTTTCTGAACTTTTCCAGTTCCTCCTGGGTAATGGTATGCTGGCTGAATCTAGCCCTCAGTGCAATATCCCAAAGCCCCTCCGCCGGCCTTTCCTTCAAAAGTGCCGCCAACCCGGCAGCCTCTCCCCAAAGAAGAATCGCCTGCTGATTCACCGTTGCTCTTTTATAACGTCTACTTCGCCGGACAAGCCGCAGTGTTCGCTGCCCTTGGGCAATCCCAAGTAACAGCAACAATGCACCTACGCCCCAACGCACCGCCGCCAGTGTAGCATCCATCTGTTTTTGCTGATTGGTGTTTGTGGTATTTGCAGTGTTGGCTGGTTTGCTGGCAGGTTCGGACGCGATCGTCTGCTCCGGGTCAGCAGAATTGGGGGATGTTTCCCCTTCGGTGCTCTGCTGTGTTGTCCCTTCCACAGCCATGTCCTGTGCCGGCGTTGCCTCCAAAACTGTCCACCCAAAACCTGGCAGCCAGTATTCTGCCCACGCGTGAGCATCCTCTGCCCGCACCACCGTTACTTGATCCTTCTGTACGTCGGCTGTGTAACCGGTTATATATCTGGCGGGGATTCCCACTGCCTGTAGCAGCACAGTGGCTGCGCTGGCAAAATGGACACAGTAGCCGGTATCGCTATCCTCCAAAAACCATCGAACAAAATCCTCCTCGCCGGAGGGCATCCGCCAGGTATCGGTATCGTAGGCAGCAGAGCTTCGTACATAGTTTCCAATGGCCTGCGCTTTATGGTAAGGGCTTTGAATATCCCCTACGATTTCCCTTGCCAAAGGTGCTGCCCACTTCATTACACTGTCATCCAGATGGATAAACTGACGTAACAACTGGTCCGACCATTTTGTGGGCAAGCTACTGTTCCGGGTAGGAAACAGTTCGTTAAAATATGTTGCATCGGGCATCTTCCAGCAACTAAAAGAATATTGGGTTAGCTTTTTTTCATTCTCGATGCCCGTATTCACATACTGCATATCCCGGCTTCTGACATAGTAGGGCAAATACAGCATACGGTGGGCGTATTGCGTTTTAATGACTACCTCACCGGCGGTCTCCAGCCCCGTGGGCCAGCCCAGAGCCCCTGCGCTTTTGCCGCTTTCTGTCCAATTCACACCGTCATAAGCATCCAGTCCTCTGCCCCGCAAATACAGTGTCCCACTGTAATCCGCATTAACCCGGAGGATTTCTACCTTGGAAGTCAGTCGGACTCCCACTGCCCTTAAATTCACCGAACGCCCGTCCGCACTGCTACCGGATGTCCCGGTTTCGGAAAACCGCATCATAAGCGTCCGGATAGGCTCTGTGTTGACCACCACGTCCACCATATTTCTTGCGTTTTCCTGACCGGTGTAGGTATTCTGAGGCACTGCGGCAAACAGAATCAGCAGTGCCAGTGCCACAGGCAGTGCCACAACAGCCGTGAGACGATTTGCCTGCTCCTCATTCTGCCGTCTCACACCGTTGGTGAGCATCAACATTCCCATTCCCAAGAAAAGCAGATACAGCCATGGTAATTGGGGCACTGCATCTGTAATCACAAGGCACGCCGCCAGAGGCAGTGAACCCAACAAAATACCGGGAACAGCAGATTTTCTGCGGCATACACCCCGTGCTACCACCAAGGCAACCAACGACCCTACAATACACAATGCAGTCGTTAGCAAGAGCTCCATATCATCTGCGGTGTTGTGGCTCCACCGGATAATCCCCCAGCCGTAAGCCCGGTTATACTGCCGGGAAATTTTGTACAGCAACGCCTCAATGCTGGAAACCAGACTGCCCGACCTCCATAAAAAGCCTCCGGCTACAGCCATGCTGCCCAGTGGAATCAGCCCCAAAGGCAGTGCGTAACACACGCTGCACACCGCAGACATGGCGGCGCAGCACAGCACCATGCTTTTCATATCTACCGTCATTTCAAAGGCAGTCGCCATACAAGTAATGCCGGCAAAGCTTAGCAGGAAGGACAGCATACAGCTCCACATACAGGAAATGGCCTTTTCAAGACGCATCACCGCCACCTCCTATATGGTGTTTCCACAGAACATCTATATGCTCCGGTTCACGCTCTTCCTGGACAGGAAGAGCTTCCAGCAACTTGTGCATACCAAGCTCCAGAGCGGCCTTGTCCGCAACCGGGAAATGCACCTGACCATTGCCCGTATGGCAACGGACGGAATGTACCAACTGCCTGTCCAGCAATGCGTTGCTAAGCCATAAAAGCTGTCCCAATTTTTTATCCAGTACATCCGGCGTGCCTGCCAGACTCATGGTTATCAGATAGCCCTTCTGTACCGGTTCGATAGGCTCTCTATAGATGAGCTTACCGGTTTTAGCAGACATTTTCCAATGGAGATTTCGCAGGTCATCCCCGGGGCGGTACAGCCTCAGGTCATGATTCTCAGAAAATCCACCCCCCGGCTTTGGCCGCCACAGGCTCACAGTCCTGCCAGCCAGCTCCGGAAGCCGCTCCGACGGCACCGGTTTCGGCTCAATATACACCTGCGTCTTGTCCCCCCGGCGCAAACGCCTGCGAAACAGCCCCAAATAATCGTAGATATAAACCTGGTCATAGGAAATGACCATAACACCGCTATGCTCAGTGGGAATTAACTCCCCCGGCTCCCCTACATAAACCGCACCGGTAAGATTGTTCTTCAGCTTGATTTTGCTGCTGACCGGAGGTGCAGGAAGCTTCCCCTCTATCCGGAGTGCCGTCCTCGCCGGCACACCCATGCGCACAGACTGGGGACATCGCAGACTTACCTGCACTGTGAGCATTGCAGGCAGGCTCAATGCCAGAGAAAACCACGGCAGCACAAAAATAATGACCAACAAAATCCACGACAGCCATTCTTTATAAAGCCCATAAAACACCAGGCCCCCCAGAAGGGATACCAGGTAAACGATCCGCCGACCCCACATATCAGCGCAGTTTCGGCGGACGGATCTTGTCCATTATGGTTCGCAGGGCATCCTCCGTTCGGGTGCTCTCAGCACCGGGTGCTGTATGAATACGGTGTGCCACAGTGCTGATAAAGACTTCCTGCACATCCTTAGGCACCACATAATCCCTTCCACGAAGCTGTGCCACAGCCTTAGCCATGGATACTGTCGCCAGTGTTGCACGCGGACTGCCGCCACGCAAAAGTGCCTCGCTGCGGCGGGTAGCATCCACCAGCTCCACCACATACCGGGCGATCTCCTCCGCCAGATGGGTATGCGCCACTATCTGCTGCATCATCACCAGCTCCCGGGCACTAACCACTGTCTCTACCGTCTTTAGCGGGTCTGTTCCCTGCCTCTGCATCAGCATGGATACCTCATCTTTAGGATCGGGATACCCCAAACTTAAACGAATCATAAACCGGTCCAACTGACTGTCCGGCAGCAACTGTGTTCCCGCCGCACCGGCAGGGTTTTGGGTAGCAATAACCGTAAAGGGCTGTGGCAAAGGATAGCTGGTTCCATCTACTGTGACCTGCCCCTCCTCCATCGCCTCTAAGAGAGCCGACTGTGTCCGGGAGGTTGCCCTGTTCAGTTCGTCTGCCAAAAACAGATTGCACAACACCGCACCCGGCTTATAAACCATTTCTGTGGTTCCCTGATTCATCACGCTGTAGCCGGTAATATCGGAGGGAAGCACATCCGGGGTGAACTGGACCCGGTTGTAGCCCAAGCCCAACGCCTTGGAAAACGCCAATGCCATGGTGGTCTTGCCTACACCGGGGATGTCCTCCAAGAGAATATGTCCCCTCGCCAGAATCGCCGCCAATACCCACAGAAGGACCGCATCCTTTCCCACCACAGCCTTGCGCACCTGGGCAAGTATTTTCTGTGCATTCATGACAACAGCAGATTCTGTTTTTTCCATAGTCAAGCCTCCCTCTGCATCATTTATCCAGTAAGTAATTTATCCGCTCTGTTTCCTTGCCCTCTTTCAGATATACTCTGGTTATCCGGCGGCTCACGCCGCAAATCTGCTCATAATTGAAGCTGTCTGCCGCCGCAGCAATCGCCTCTGCGCTGATCCGCGCGTCCCCCTGACTGCCTATTAAAACCACAGCTTCTCCCATCTGTATGTCGGGGATGTGTGTTACATCTACCATAAGCTGATCCATACAGATCCTACCCAAAATAGGGGCTTGTTTACCCCGGATCAGTACATAAAATTTTCCGGAAAGGCTTCGGCGGTATCCATCTGCATAGCCCACAGGCAATGTGGCCACCAGCATGGGTCTGTCCGTTACAAAGGTTCCGCCATAGCTGATCTCCCGCCCCGGCTCCAGCCATTTTACATAACTGACCTCTGTGTGCCAGCTCAAAGCCGGGACCAAAGGCAGCAAATCCGGATCCACCGTTTCACTGGGATACAGCCCATACAACACAATGCCCGCCCGGACCATTTCATAGTGGCTGCCGAAGTTCATAACGCCTGCGGAATTATCCAAATGCCGCAGGGGCACCTCCACGCCTCGGTCCCTGAGCATTTTATCAAACGTATCAAATCGGTCTGCCTGGGCCTTCGTCTTCTCCAGACAGGGCTCATCAGCAGTGGCAAAATGGCTGAATAGACCTTCTGCCATAATGCCGGGTAGTTGGGAAATCTTTCTGCAAATATCTGCCGACTCTTGGGTGGGTTGAAAACCGATTCGGCTCATACCGGTGTCCAACACAAAATGGATATACGCAGTCTTTCCCTGACGTACCGCCTCCCGAGACAGTGCCTGGGCATCTTCATAAGAAAAAATACCTGTGCGGATTCCATGCTTCACCACAACCGGAAACGTATGTTTCGGGGTATGTCCCAAGATCATAATGGGCTTTACAATTCCCGCATGGCACAACTCCAACGCTTCAGCCACAGAAGACACACCAAAAAAATCGCTCTCCTGCTCTATATGCTTCGCCACCGGCACAGCTCCATGGCCGTAGGCATCGGCCTTAACAACTGCCATAACCATCGCTCCTGCTCGGTTTCGTACCGAACGCAGATTCTGCAAAATGGCATCCAGATCAATCTTAACAAAGGTGCTGGCACACTCCATAACTTTCATCTCCAAAACTTTCCTTTTCCATCCCTGTCAAAAATGGGGAACCCTCTATTTGATTCATTATACCATAAGATGCAAGCACCATGGTATCGTATAACCTTATTTCTCTTTTCCGTCAAAACCGGGATAACTCAATGTAACAACTGCTTTGGCTGATATTATACCAAAAAGATACCCAGTTGTAAATAAAAACCGCACCGCAAAGGCCATCGCTTTGCGGTGCGTCCGTTATTCCATAACTGTCCCGTCGGGATGGAACAGGGGTAGCTTTTCCAGATAGATAATATCTTCACGTTCCTGGGCATCGCCCTCAGCAAGAATCGCCATTCTACCGGCGACCATACCGCCCGCTTTCTCCACCAACGCTTCCAATGCCGCCAGACTTTCCCCGGTTGAAATCACGTCGTCCACAACCAGAATCCGCTTGCCTCTCATAAGCTCTGCATCGGCAACATCCAGATACAGTTTCTGCTCCTTGGCAGTGGTAATGGACTTCACGGCGGATTCAAACACACCGGTCATGTACAGCTTGGGGCCCTTACGGGCGAGAAAATATTTTGACGCATTGGTCTGCCGTGCCATTTCGTGAACCAAGGGGATGCCTTTTGCCTCTGCGGTAATGATATAGTCATACTCCGGTGCCCGCTTCAAAAGTTCCCGTGCACACGCCACCGTCAACTCCTGATCGCCAAAAATCACAAAGCCTGCAATGTAAAGAGAATCCGTAACTTTGCAGATGGGCAAATCCCGCCACAAACCTGCAACCTTCATACGATGTACCATAATGACTGCTCCTTTATGGAAATGTTTCATTGAAAACATTATACAGCACCGTTCAAAAAAGTCAAATTTCCATTTAGAAACAGAACCTATTTGGCACAGGTCTCCGAGAAATGGGAATTTGCTTGCAAACAAGGCGTAAAAAGGGTATGATAATATAAAGATTTCAAAGGTGGTGTGTTTGATATGAACATAGCAGAAGCCCGAGAAGAATATATGCAAGCCCTGCGGCAAGGACATAAAGAACTGAAAGCACTGCTTACGAAAGGAGAGCCTTCTTCTCCGGCGGTGCTGGACGCTATCCTACCGGAGACCGCCATTGATTCCACTGTGGAAATTGGGCTTGTGGAAATCCCTGCCCAACGCATTGTTGGTACTAAGAGTGCCGGTCGTATTACTGCATTTACCCCGGATTTTCTTCCTTTGCTGGGAGAAGACAGTGAGTTTGCCCACAAGTGGATCATGCTCTGTCAAGCCCATCTGTCTGATGAAGGCATCCGGGACCCTATCGTATGCTACGAATATCTGGGCAATTTTTATGTTCAGGAGGGTAATAAGCGGGTCAGTGTCCTGCGATATTTTGGTGCGCCCAAGATCCCCGGCTATGTTACCCGGATTTTACCGGCCCCCTCGGAAGATCCCAAAATCATTACCTACTATGAATTTCTGGAATTTTATCAAGCCGCCGGTATCTATGACATTCAATTTCGGCAGCCCGGAGACTATATCAAGCTCCTGTCCTTTTTAGGCAAGGAGCCGGGGGAATCCTGGAGCGAACGGGAGCAAAAGACCTTCCGGGCATATTATCAGTATTTTCGGGATGCCTTTACCGCCTGCAAGGGTGAAGCGCTGGACCTTCTTCCGGAAGAAGCCCTTCTGTTGTGGCTGCGGGTCTATCCTTTCCGGGATCTGGGCGAACTCTCTGCAAGTAATTTAAAAAGGACAATAACCGGGCTTTGGGAGGACATGGTATCGATCTCACAGGAAGATCCTGTGCAGATGGAAACCGAACCTGCCCCCGAGGGAAAATCCAATCTCCTAAGCATGCTGCTACCCACAAATCCGGAACATGTAAATGTGGCATTTATTCACCCCCGGGACCCTTTTACCAGTGCTTGGGTAACTGGCCATGAGCAGGGCGCACTGTATTTAAAGCAGGCACTTCCCGGACAGGTAACTGTTCGCAGCTATTTTTATGCCGACTCCCCGGAACTGGCAGAACAGCTTCTGGACCAAGCAGTGGGCGAAGGTGCGCAGGTGGTATTCACCACTACTCCCCAGTTGAGCCGGGCAACTCTGAAGGCAGCACTGAAGTACCCCAAGGTACGCTTCCTTAACTGCTCCGTTGCTGCCCCCTATTCCAGTGTCCGGACCTACTACAGCCGGATCTTTGAAGGAAAATTCATCCCCGGTGCCATTGCCGGTGCCATGTCGGAAAACGACTCCATCGGCTATATCGGCTCTTACCCCATTTTTGGTGTACCTGCCTCCATTAACGCCTTTGCCCTGGGCGCGCAGCTAACCAATCCCCGGGCAAAGATTGCTCTGCGCTGGTCCTGCCAGCCGGGAAATCCCGTAGAAGACTTCTTAAAAGCGGGTATCCGGGTCGTTTCCAACCGGGACGTGCCCACACCGGACCAAAAACGGCTGGAATACGGCACCTACGGCACCTATCTGATCGAAGACGACGGCAGTCTTCTCCATTTGGGATCTCCCTGCTGGATGTGGGGCAAATTCTATGAGCATGTAATCCTGTCCGTTCTGAACGGGACATGGGATCAGGGAATCGATTCATCCAAAGCCGTTAATTACTGGTGGGGCATGGACAGTGGTGTAATTGATGTAACCCTGTCCGACAAGCTGCCGGATGGACTTATGCTGCTGGCAGATATTCTTCGCAAGGGGCTGCAGGACGGCTCTATCGATCCTTTCCGCCGTACTCTGGTATCACAAAACGGCACTGTGATAAACGACGGCACCCGCACCTTGACACCGGAGGAGCTTTTGCATATGGACTGGCTCTGTGAAAATGTGGACGGCACGATCCCCGCCTTTGACACGTTGCTGCCCTACTCTCAGGCAATGGTGCGGGAGCTGGGTATTTACAGGGATACCATCCCTATGGAAAAGGAGGGGACATTATGAAGATCCTTGCACTGAGTGACGAGGAATATCCCGGTTTTTACGATTATTACACCCCGGGGGTTCTGAAGGACTATGATCTGATTATTTCCTGCGGAGATCTGAAGGCAAGCTACCTTTCCTTTATCGTAACCATGGCGCGGGTACCGGTTTTATATGTGCACGGCAATCACGACACCGGCTATGAACGGAATCCGCCGGAGGGCTGCGACTGTATCGAAGACCAGATAATTATTCATAATGGTCTGCGGATCTTAGGGCTGGGTGGCTGTCGGATGTACCGTCCCGGTGCCCATCAGTATACAGAAAAGCAGATGCAAAAGCGTATCCGCAAGCTTAGGTGGAAACTGTGGCGGCATAAGGGTGTGGACATTGTGATCACCCACGCACCCCCAAAAGGTGTGGGCGACGGAGAAGATATTGCCCACAGAGGATTTGAAGCCCTTTTGTCCCTAATTGACAAATACCAGCCAAAGTATTTACTGCATGGCCATACCCACTTAAACTACGGAGCTGACCAGACCCGGGTTCGGGAATACAACGGCACCAAGGTGATCAACGTGTGTCAGAAATATGTGCTGGAAATCCCCGACCACCACCCGGCAATACCGCAAGTTCCCATTTAACGTGCTAACCTGGGGAATTTGAATACTCGACAGAAAGAAGGTTTTTTATGTTTGAAGGCTTCTGCCCCGAAACGGTAGATTTTCTCTGGGGTATCCGAATGAACAACAACCGGGAATGGTTTCTGGAACACAAAAAAGATTATATAAATTATTTATATGAACCAATGAAAGCCCTGGGGCAAGACATCTTTCTTCCCTTCCGGGACAAGCCCGGGAATCTTCTAAAAGTCAGCCGCATCTATCGGGATGCCCGGCTCCATCATCCCCTACCTTACAAGGAGAGCCTATGGATCTGTATCCGGCAGGATGTCCAATGGTGGGCAGAAAACCCGTGTCTCTACTTTGAGATTCGCCCGGAGAGTATTACCTACGGTTTTTGTCTGTGGAAGCCCCGAACCGCTACCATGGAAAGTATTCGCAAGCATTGGGCAGCAAATCCCAAGGAATTTATTAAGCTGATTAAAGACACAGAAAAAGCTACCGGCGTTCCGATTACCGCTGCGCTTTACAAGCGTCCCAAGCAGGCACCTATCCCGGCACTGACGCCCTTCTACGCATGGCGGAGTAATATAAGCTGCACCGTTACCGAGCAGATCGGTCCGGAAATCTTCGGCCCGGAGCTAGGTCATCGGGTATGTACCTTTATTGAGAAACTTATCCCGCTTTACGACTATTTTAATCAGTTCAAAGTATAAAACCAGCCGCCCCGGCAAGCAAGCCGGGGCGGCTGTGTATGTATCGGCAGACAAAGCCTTCCTCGATCTCGTCAAATCTTTGAATTCTCTATCTGCCTTGTTCGTATCATTCCGGTGATACACTTGACAGAAAACACGCGTCTTTTCTGTCCATAAGCAGTTTGTCCGTCTTTCAGAATATTATACAAGCTTATCCTTCCATTTCATTGGATATATAATCATCCACTTGGGAAAGTCGGCACAGATTATAGCAAAAAGTCTTTCCGAACTTGCTTTGGTCGCACAGAAACACGCGCCTCTGGCTATGTTCAAACATCACGCGGCGCACACAGGTTTCTTCTTCCGACCCATCGGTAATCCGTCCGTCCTCACTAAGTCCCTGACTGGAAAAGAAACACAAATCTGCATTAAAATGGCGAATCATATCTTCTGCCAATTCCCCCACATAAGCGGAAGAATGATGCAGCATCAACCCGCCTGTACAGTAAGTTTTGTGCCGCAGACTGCTCAACTCCTGTGCTGTTTTCATGCCGTTTGTGATAATTGTAAGGTTCTCAAAGTTTTCAAAATACGGCACCAACTGCATCACAGTAGAGGAGGCATCCAGAAAGATCACCTGCCCGTCTTCAATGTGGCGAACAGCTCTGGAAGCAATTACCCGCTTCGCCTCGATATTCTCCTGCTGCCGGACATATAATGGCAACTCCCGCCCGGCACTGTCCAACAGTGCCGCACCCCCATGAAGCCGCTTGATAAAGCCCCGCCGCTCCAGTTCATTCAAGTCCCTTCGTATCGTTGCCTCGCTGGCATAAAGCCGCTTGCAGAGCGTTTTTACCGTAACGGTCTGATTCTCCCGCAGGTAAGTAAGAATATGGTCTAATCTTTCATATTCCAGCATGTGAATACTCCTGACTGTTTTTGATTGATTTTGTTCTCAATATGATTTTATCCGCAACCTTATCGCCATTTATTGCGGGTTAATCCCACTTATGCTACAGTTTCATTATAGCATATCAATCAAAAACGAGCAAGGAGAAATCGTATGAATTCTGTTATTCTCGCACCTTCCATGATGTGTGTAGATCACTGGAACGACCCTAAAACATCTCTGGACGCACTAAAAGCCAGTGGCGTGGAGGTTTTGCACATGGATGTTATGGACGGCAGCTTTGTACCCAACCTAATGCTGGGCACGGAAAGCATCCGACAGCTACGCAAGGCTTCCTCTATCCCCCTGGACATTCACTTGATGATTCAGCAGCCGGAAGATAAACTGGCATGGTTTGACATTCAGCCCGGCGAGTATGTTTCTGTGCACGCGGAAAGCACCAACCATTTGCAGCGCACCTTGGCCCGGATACGGGACTACGGCGGCAGACCTATGGTCGCACTAAACCCTGCTACCCCACTGTGTATGGTCGAAGGTGTGATTGAGGATGTGGAGGCTGTCCTGCTGATGACAGTAAATCCCGGTTTTGCAGGTCAGAAGCTGGTTCCCCAGACTCTGAAAAAAATTGCAGACCTTCGTAAAATGCTGGATGATACCGGTCATCCGGAGATCCGTATTGAAGTCGATGGCAATGTCAGCTTTGAGACAGCCCCGAAGATGCGGGCTGCCGGTGCCGATATGTTCGTCTGCGGTACATCGAGCATCTTCCATAAAGACGGAACGATTGAGGAAAACGCAGCCCGGTTCCGCAACTGTCTGGCTGATCTGTAACAACGAATTTGAAAGGAGTAAATATTATGATGAAAGCCGCTCGTTTACATAGCATCGGTAATCTGCGCTGCGACAATGTGGAGATCCCGGTTCCTCACGGCGAAGAACTTCTGCTGCGGGTAGGTGCCTGCGGCATTTGTGGCTCTGATTTACCCCGGGTATTTGACCACGGCAGCAGTAACGGCAAGTATCCTTTGACAATTGGCCACGAATTTTCCGGCGAGGTTGTCTCCGTAGGTGAGAACGCCAATCCCGGTCTTATCGGTGTCAGAGCCGCAATTTACCCCCTAATCCCCTGCCGTAAATGTGATCCCTGTGTTACCGGCAACTATGCCATGTGCGAGGATTATGACTATCTGGGTTCCCGCAGGGACGGTGGTTTTGCAGAATACTGCCTCATTCCCTCTGACTGGCATCTGATCCCCTCCATAAGCGCATCTATGGAGGCTCTGGCTATGACCGAACCCGCCTGTGTTGCCCAGCATGCTGTCCGCCGCTCCGACATTTCTGCCGGACAGTTTCTGGTAATCTACGGTGCCGGTCCTATTGGTATTCTGTGCGCCCGTTGGGCAAAAATCTTTGGTGCAGAGGTCTTGTTGGTGGACATCTCCCAGGACAAGGTGGAGTTTGCCAAAAGCAAAGGTTTTGACGCAGTAATGACTGACGTTGCCGATGCGGTCCGTGAGCGTAACCACGGTAAGCTGGCAGATGCCGCTATTGAAGGAACCGGTGCCGGCAGTGCGCTGGTCGGCTGTATTGACTGCGTTCGCGCCAAGGGCACAATTGCCATGCTTGGCAACCCCTTCCGTGATTCCAACCTGCCGTTGAAAAGCCATAGCACAATTTTGCGTAAAGAGTTAAACCTTCATGGTGTGTGGAATAACAGCCGCGCACCGTACCCCATCAACGAGTGGGAATACACGGTCAAAATGCTGGATGAGGGCAAACTGGAAGTGGAAGACTTAATTACGGACCGTCTGACATTGGAAGATTTGCCGATGGCCATGAACGAGGTCCACGACCGTACCCGTCAAATCGTAAAAGCTATGTATGTGAGGTGAGGATCATGAACGAACTTTGGTACGCAAACGAGCACCATATCCCTGTTTTGGGACACCGGGGCATTTGTGCCAAGTACCCCGAAAATACCATGCCCTCCTTTGAGGCAGCCATTGCTCTGGGTGTAGACCTCATTGAATTTGATGTAAATATGACCAAAGACGGTCATCTGGTAGTCATTCACGATAACAAAATCGACCGCACCTCAGATCACGAAGGTCTTACCCGGGATTATACATTGGAAGAGCTTAAGAGTTTTGATTTTTGTGCCGGCAAGCCCGAGTTCTCCGGCGTGCAGATCCCCACTTTGCGGGAGGTTCTGGATCTGGCCGTCAAATCTGATACATTGCTTTTAAATGTAGAGATTAAAGATATGTCCTATGAAGTGGTGGACATGACCGTTGCCATGCTTCACGAGTATGGTCTGGCAGACCGTTCTGTTATCGCCTGCTTTGACGCAGAGATCATTCGTTACACCAAGGCAACCCACCCTGAAATGCGTTGTCAGGGATTCCCCGGCAGATATATGAAAAACTTTACCGAGGACACCTATGACTGTATGTTCGGTATGGGTATTCCCATTAGCTGGAAGGATTGCACCGACGAATCTATTCGTAACGATATTGCCTTTGCGCGCTCCAAAGGAATCCTGGTATGGCTGTTTATAGCGGATACTGAGGAGGCTGTACAACGCTGTGTGGACTACGGAACGGATAACATTACAGGTAACAACCCAGAAGTCGCCCTTACCACACTTCGCAAGCTTGGCTTACACAAATAAATCTTAGCATATTCAAACAGCAATATCTCGTATACAAAACAAAAAACTCGGTCATCCTTTGGAAAACGCTCCATAAGGATGACCGTATTTTTCATTCTTAACTTTGCCAATATTTGTGTCGATTTCCGAAAACAAACAGTCATATCCAGGCAAAAAGGGGAAATGCTATGTTTGCGGACAGGAAAATGCTTTCTTCGGAAAGTGTTTGACTTCCGAAAGAAAGCGAAAAGGAGAGAGTTATTATGAAGAACAACAATCAGATCAATGTTCCCCAGGCACGGGAGGCTATGGACCGCTTCAAGATGCAGGCTGCTTCCGAGGTCGGCGTGAACCTGACCAACGGTTACAACGGCCACCTGACCAGCCGTGAGGCCGGCTCTGTCGGCGGCCAGATGGTCAAGAAGATGATCGAGGCTTACGAGCAGGGCTTGCAGTAATCCTCCGGAGGGCAGTTTCCCCTTTTTTGGGGGAACACACCCTCTGTACATACACTTGAAAAAACGCCATCCGTGTGATATGATAATTATATCTATCCACAGGAGGGCTGTTATGAGCATACACGAATCCGGCGAGATGTACCTGGAAACCATCCATGTTTTGCTGCAAAGGAGCGGTGCCGTCCGTTCCATCGATATTAGCGATTACATGGGATATTCCAAGCCCAGCGTCAGCCGCGCTGTTGGCCTTTTAAAAAAAGGCGGCTATATTCTTGTGGATAAAGATGGCTATATTACACTTACCGACACCGGCGTAGAGGTTGCAGAGAAAATTTACGAACGCCATACGGTGCTCAGCAATTTGTTGATCGCCCTGGGCGTCAGTGAATCCACCGCGACGAAGGATGCCTGCCGGCTGGAACACGCCATCAGCGACGAATCCTTTGAGGCTATTAAGCGGCACGCCGAAAATCTGAAATAACAATCTACGCCCGGGTGTATAAGCACCCGGGCGTTCTCCATTATTTCTCAATCTGGGCAACAAAACCAGGGCGGTCAGCAGCACCATAGAAGGCAGATCCTGCTACCAGCACATCCGCGCCGTTGGCCTTACAAATCTCTGCGGTGTTCAGGTCCACACCACCGTCCACCTCCAGATGGCAGGAGGGGTTTACCTTGTCCAGCATTGCCCGAAGCTGAAGCAGCTTTGGCATCATGTGCTCCATGAACTTCTGGCCGCCAAACCCTGGCTCCACAGTCATCACCAGCACCAGCTCCACCTTATCCAGATATGCCTCAATGGCCTCTGCGGGGGTGTTGGGCTTGACCACAATGCCGGGTTTGACCCCATGGCTGCGGATCAGCTCCAGAGTCTTTTCGATATTCTCGGGGGTGTCTGCCTCCACATGGGTGGTCAGATAATCCGCACCGGCCTTGCAAAATTCCTCAACGTACTTGATGGGTGTGTCGATCATCAGTTGCACATCCAGCACCAGGTCGGTGATCTTCCGCATAGCCTTGACCCAGGCATACCCAAAAGACATATTGGGTACAAAATGACCATCCATAATGTCCACATGGAGCCACTTGGCACCGTCGGCCTTGGTACGGTCCATGTCCTCATGGAAGTTCATATAGTCAGCAGAAAGAATTGAAGGTGAAAGTATTGCCATAGTTATTCCTCACAATTTAACATAGTTTTTCCCTTACCGCAAAGGGATTCAAAGTCCGCCACAAAGTCATCCACCGCAGTGGTAACGTTGGCATTTTTAATTAGATTCTCAATTACATCGGAGGCGATGGTCAGGCAGGAAACGCCATACTCGCACAACTCCTGGACCTGTTGGGAGTTTTTGAAGCCCGCAGCCAGGATCCGGGTGGACAGGTTGTTGCTCATATAGATGTCCTGCATCTTTTTTGTGGTGGTAACACCATCAGCACCCAGGTTATCGATCCGGTTCACGTATGGGGCGGCATACTCCGCACCGGCTTTTGCCGCCAGGTATGCTTGCATAGGGGTATAGATTGCCGTAGCCGTTACATGATACCCCTCCGAGCGCAAGATGCTCATGGCACGCAGACCCTCAGGGATAGTTGGTATCTTAATATAGGTGTTGTTACCCAGCATCCGTTCGATCTTCCGGCCTTCCTGAACCATTTCCTCGGCTGTTTTGGACACCACCTGCACATGTAGCTCCGCCTTATTTCCAATAAATTCCCGGATGGCAAACAGTGCTTTGTAGGGAGGGTTTCCACATTTCGCCAAAATCGAAGGATTCGTGGTAACGCCGTCGATAGGGTAAAAGTGGTAAAGTGTCTTAATGCGTTCAATATCCGCATCATCAATCAGCAGTTTCATAGAGACCTCCTGTTACATGATGTTATTGATCTCCAGTGCCACCTGGTACAGAGTGCAGAACCGCCGGTATTTCCGCTCCAGCCGATCCGAAGGGTTAGGATTGTACTGCATCTGCATTTCCACGCAGGCATCCACCGCTTGAGAAAAGCTCTCAAACCGGCCGTCCGCCACAGCGCAGATAATTGCCGCTCCAAGACAGGCAGCTTCCTTTTCCTTGGGGATCCGCACCGGTAAGCCGGTAATATCCGCCTGCATCTGGCACCAGATAGGGCTCTTGGCACCGCCGCCGGTGGCGACAATCGCTGTGGGCTTCATGCCCTTTCTGGCAATATGCTCACAGTTCTTCCGCAGTACAAAGCTGACACCTTCCATGACAGCACCTGCCATATCAATAGCATCGTGCTCCTGACGCAGACCCCAAAATACACCATTGGCATCCGCATCAAACTCCGGTGCGTTGGTACCTACCAGGTAGGGCAGGAACAGAAGCTCATTAGGCTCACGACCGGAAAGCTTTGCGTTCATCTCATCGTAATCCGCCTGCATGCAGTTCCGCCGGAACCACTCCAGACTGACACCGCCGCTTTCCGCCACAGGCAGCATTACATAAGTATCCGGCAGAAAACCATAGTGCATGGCGTTTCCACTGTTTTTAGGGGTTGGCTTACCACACATGGTTGCCATAGCCATTACCGTTCCGGTGGACAGGGTGATCCCCCCGGGGGTAATGTTGCCGGTACCAATCATACCGGCAAAGTGGTCTAGCGTACCCACATTCACCTTGGTATCCACGGACAGGCCCGTTTGCTCCACCACCTCCGGCAGCAGACCACCGGCTACGGTACAGGGTTCACAAAGTTGAGGAAGCTGGCTTTCGGACACACCGATGGCATCCAGCATTTCCTTCCAGTAGCACTTATTGTAAATATCAAAGTAGAAGCTGAAGGTAGCAATGGACATATCTCCCAGCTTTTTACCGGTGAGGCAGTAGACAATATAGTCCTTCAGCAGCATGTAACAGTCGGCTTTTTCATAAATGTCCGGTCTGTGCTTGCGCAGCCATGCAATTTTGGTGGCAGGCCAAGTGGGCAGCACCGCCATCTGTCCGGTAACCGCCTCGCACACCTTGGGACTGAACTGTTTTTCCAGTTCCCCACACTCCACAGTTGAACGCTCGTCCATCCAGGAAATGGCATTCATGAGAGGCCGCCCGTCCCGGTCCAGAACTACCAAAGATTCTGCCTGTCCGGTGAATGCAATTTGGCGCAGATTTTTTACATGATTCTTCTGTACCATTTCCCCCAGAAGCCCAATCAAATCCCGGTAATAGGCATATGCATCAAATTCCACAAAGCCGTTCTCCCGAATATAATTTACCGGACGGCTCTGACGGTCGATGAGATTAAATTTTTCGTCGTAAATGGCAGCTTTAATATTGGTACTGCCCAAATCGATACCGGCGTACATACGATTCCTCCTGTCGGAATTACAGGGCTTTGTTATTCAGCCGTTCACCAACCGCTCCGCCGGGATGGATCAGGGCAAACTGCTCTGCCTGATAACCGGTCTGTTCGATCATTGCCGCCTGCAGAGCATGGAAGATCATGCACAAAGCGGTGGTAGAGGTCGTGCCCTGAGCATTCCACTTGTCAGTCTCCCGATTCACATGCTGCTTCAGCACCACATCCGCAGCCTCTGCAAGAGGAGATTCAGTATTTTCCGTTACAGTAATAATCTTAACACCCTTTGCCTTGCAAATATCCACAATGGGCAGCAGTTCCTTGGTCTTGCCGCCACGGGAGGCAAACACCATCACGTCTCCCTCCTGAATAAAGCCGGTTGCGCCGTGAACCGCCTCGGCAGGGCTGATAAACCGGGCAGGACGCTCAATACAGCACATCAGATGCGCAAAGTGCTGGCAGATAATGCCGGAATGACCACTGCCCGCAGCACCGATCCGAGGGGCGTTGCACAGCAGTTCCACAGCTTTGCCAAACTGCTCGTCATCAAAATAATCTTTCATCTCCGTGATACAGGCAGCCTCAATGTCATAGGCAGCTTTTGCCGCAGCAATTGCTTCTTTTGTAACCATAATATATTCCTCCTTTTTCGATTACCTTGAGTATACTATTTTTTTCAAGGGTTTTCAAGGCATAAAACAGACATTTTCTTACAATCCGTTAGGAAATACAGTTGACGGCGCAAAAAGCCCTTGGTATAATAGATGGGAATTATTGTGAGAGGAGAAAAACCAATGACGAATATCAAAGCACCTTTCTTTGAGATTGGACCCAAGTCCTACCTCTACGGCGAAGAGATCCTGGAGCTGGCAAAGGCTGCCGACGCGGCTTCCGAGAAGTATGATGTGGACATCATCTTCACCTGCCCCGTGGTGGACATTCGCCGTGTGAAAGAGAATACAAAGCGCATCCATGTTTTCGCGCCACACATGGATCCCATTCCTGTTGGTCGGGGTTTGGCTGACATCCTGCCAGAGAGCCTGGTAGCTGCCGGCGCAGAGGGCGTTATGCTCAACCATGTGGAAAAGCCCTTAACCTTCGAGGTTCTGGCGGAAACCATCAAGCGCGCTGAGGAAGTTGGTCTGACCACCATCGTCTGCGCCGATTCCGAGGAGGACGCTTCCAAGATCGCTACTCTGAACCCCGACATCATCGTTGCCGAGCCTTCCGCACTGATCGGCACCGGCGTCAGCGTGGGCCCCGAGTATGTGGAGGCTGCCACCAAGTGCGTTAAGGATGTAAATCCCAACATTCTGGTGCTCACCGCAGCCGGTATTGCCGGCGGCGAGGATGTATACAATACCATCATCGCAGGTGCTGATGCCACCGGTTCATCTTCCGGTGTTGCCAAGGCTGCTGACCGCCCTGCTATGGTAGACGAGATGATCGCCGCCTGCCGCAAGGCTTGGGACGAGCGACACGCTTAATTTGTTATTTCATTTATTTACATATAGGAGGAAACTAAAATGGAATTTAAAGTAGTTCAGAAAGAGATCGAGCTGCAGTCCCGTGGCTGGATACCCACCTTCCATGACATCTCTACGGATGTTATGAAGATCGTTGCCGAGTCCGGCATCAAGAACGGCACTGTTGCCATCGTTTCTCACCACACCACCTGCTCCGTTATGGTCCAGGAGTGCTCCCACGACTTCGACACCTTCGACCTGGAGTACCTGCAGCACGACCTGCTGGACATCATGCGTGATCTGATCCCCGACTACACCGACGAGGGCGATTACCGTCATCCCGGCCCTGTTCACGCTCAGTTCGGCCGTTACGTCAACGAGCCCGGTAACTTCACTTCCATGAACACCGACGGCCACCTGCGCTCCGTATTCTTTGGCCGCAGCGAGACCATGACCATAAAGGACGGCAAGCTGGACGGCGGCGAGTTTGCCCACATCTACTTCATCGACTGGGACCATGTTCGCGCCCGTCATCGTCAGTGCAACATCACTATTATGGGTACTACCGAGGATGTTGCTGACCGCAAGTACAATGGCGGCGAGGTCGTCAACACGCTGCGTAAGTTCCCCGCCGAGGAGAAGGCTTACATGGAACAGTACGACGAGTGGAAGAAGAGATAATCCTCCCCTTATACATAAGCAAGGCAGGCATCTAACCGATGCCTGCCTATTTTCTGCCAAGTTTCAATCGTCTTTGGATTCCCAGGCGTTGATATAATCCCAGGCATCCCGGCACATATCCATTCGCTGGGTGCTGCCGGATAGTGCAAAATACACCCGGTCCTCTTCTCCGTCCAGCCGGATATTATCCTGCACAAAGGGCAGCTCTGTAATATCGATCGCTACTACCCATGCGTCTGTCTCATCCTCCTGCCGTGCGGTTATCACCCGGTCTCCCAAGTCCTCCAATTCTTCTTCGGTGAAGAACTCCCGCAGATCCAAATAGACATTCTGGATAATGTAATATTCCATAGCGAATTTATCCAGGATCATGTAATCCAGCATTCTGCCCTCCACCCGGGCTACCATGAGCATCATGCTGCTATAGTTATCTTCACTGCTGGTAGGGTCCTCCAGATTGCTGAAGTTGGTATAATCCAACTCCACCCTCTGGCTCTTGGGATCTCCCTGCAGCTTCTCCAGATAGTCTTCCGATAAGTAATCAAATCCCTCTTGGGAAATGGAGATATTTACCATCATGCCGCTAACCAGCGTATCGTACTTCTGATGGTTCAATACCGTGATACCTGCCGCCAGAAACACCCCAACAAACACCGCAATCCACAGGTATTCCTTATAATAGGTCCACAGGTGGTCCACTCGCTGGGTAAAGGTCATAGGTTTCAGCTCACTTCCCAGCTTCTTACATTCCTTTACAAATTCACTTTTCTTAAATTTCTCTAACATACCTGATCGATCCTTTACAACAGGGTTCCGCTAATCACGCTTCCTCATCCTCGTATTCTTCATCTTCGCTGCATTCCGCATCCTCTTCCGTTTGCTCCGTCCGCTTGCCCTCTTCTGCCAAAAGGGTGCCGTTGGCTCTGGCATTGAGCAAATAGTGCACCAATGGCTCTTTTAACAGCATAGTAGCACCCAGTGCTGCCAGGGTAAAATATACCGCAACAAATACCAATGCAGCCATGTAGAAAATGCTAAACCAGAGAACGCCCAACACCGGCGGCAGCCAAAACAGCACGGCTGCACCCAACAGTTGGAGCGGAAATTTAAAGAGCATATCCACCGCGTTGCGAATCCACTCCATAGGTCTGGTAGGTATATATACATTCAGGATCAGCAGGCTGACACTGAGCATACCCATAATGGTAAACATCACTGCCGCCGCGATCATGGGACCAATATTTTGCGTGGCCACTGTCTCCGATACATAAAAGGCCTGGTAGACTGTGTGATTTAAATCACCCATCAGGTACACCGCAGCCACCAAAATGCAGCACCATGCAATCGTGCCCCGAAGAAAGCGGGTCTTGAATCCATTTTTGTAACCCTCCCACCAACTGTCGCCACGAATATTGTAGCGGATCGCGCTGGCTAGGGCACACCAAGCCTGACCTATGGTAATAATCGGCAGGCAGCTTACCAAAAACAGCAAATTCATCAGCACAGCCGTACCTGCCATGGTGATGATTCTACCCAGCTTTTCATACAAAGTTTCTTTCTGTTTCAAATCATTCTTCCTCTCCGGTTTTCTCAATATCACCAATTATAGCAGGCAATTATGACAAATCCAAACAAAATTGTGAACAAGGGAAAATTCTGCATCTTGCACAATTCATTATAATAAAAATTATGCACATTGCAAGTCGTTTTCCGGTAAAGTTTACAGATTATTCTTGCAATTACGCATCTTTTGTCTTAAACTATATATGAAATTTAAGGAGGATCGACTATGGGAAATCTTTTTTCTTACGAATCAAAACCGATGCAGATCCTGATGTTTATCGGCGATCTCATCATACTGAATTTTCTTTACCTCCTGAGCTGCATTCCCGTGTTTACCATGGGTGCTGCCCAGGCAGGGCTTCACAGTGCTGCTAAGGTCATGCTGGATAAGGAGGACGACTCCTCCCTGGTTTCAGCCTATTTTAAAGGTTTCCGCACCGGTTTTTGGTCAGTAACTGTAGCATGGGGACTGATGACGGTTCTACTGGCTCTTGTGTCCTTTATTGGCATTACCGCCATCTATGTGGGTGCACCTAAGTGGTTGGTCGCTATCAGCATTTGCATTACCGCTATTTTTCAATCCCTGATCCCAGCCTTCCACTCCCGCTTTTCCTGCACGCCGATGCAGTTGATTCGGAATGCCTGGTTTTTACTGTTCTCCCATCCCCTCCGCTCCATTGGTGTAACCGTTGCTGTATGGCTGCCTGTGGGTGTGTTTCTCTTTGCCGGTGTCTACCTGTTTATGTCCATGACTCCAATCTGGGGAGCACTGTATTTCAGCACGGCCATCGTTTTCGCCTACTCCTTCCTAAAAAAGCCTTTCGAGGACCTTATTAAGCATTTTAATGAAACGCACAACGAGGACGGCACAGAAAAGATACCGGAGCATATCGCTGAATAAACCATATATTTATTAAAAATCGGACCGGGGGGCTTCCTCCGGTCCGATTTTTAATGATGCTATAATAAAAACGGACAGGCAATGCCTGTCCGTTTTTAGATAGTTTGCTGTGGGATTAGCCCTTTACAGAACCCATCATAACGCCGCCCTTGAAGTACTTCTGAACAACAAAGTAAGCAAGGACAGGGGGTGTGGAGGAAATAACAATCAGACCATAGCGGACATTATCCAGACCCTTTTGTGCCATTTGCTGGGCAGTAGTGGTCATATTAGAAGTACTCATACTGTTAGAAGAAGCCGCAGTCATAATTGGACGCAGAACCAGCTGCAAGGGATACAGGTTCTCATCACGCAGGTATAGCATGGAAGTAAAATACTCATTCCACTGACCTACGATACAATACAGGATCAGAACAGACAAAGTTGCCTTTGTCAACGGCAAGGCAATATTGATAACCGATTGAAAATGGTTCGCTCCGTCAATCCTAGCTGCATCAAACAGGTCGCCGGGAATGCTGGTCTGGAATGCAGTACGCAGAATCAAGATGTGCGTAACACTAATAGAACCAGACAGAAGAACCGCCCAAATGTTATCAAACAGGCCCAAATCACACTTCAAAATGAACAAAGGGATCAAACCTGCACCGATACGAGTAGACATGTAGAAGATAAAAGTGATGAAACTCCGACCCTGATAATATCTCCGAGACAGAGGATATGCAACCAGAATGGTCATGGTCATCTGCAGAAACACGTCGCAAACGGTGTAGAAGATGGAGTTACGGAAACCTGTCCAAACCTGCTTATACGCCAGAATGAACTCATAGGCGTTCAGACAGGGGTCCACAGGCCACAGGAACACCTTACCTGCCTGTAGCGCGGCAGGGTCGGAAAAAGATGCGGAGATAACGTAAATACAGGGGTAGCCAACGATCAGAATAATCAGAACCAGAACAACACCGGTGATCACATTCAAAATGGTATCGCCCCTGGATTCGCGAATCTTAGTAGATACGACTTTTGCCATAATGTCAGCCCTCCCTTAGAACAGACCCATCTCATTGTCAGACAGGACATTGGTTACCCAGTTGACAAGGAAGACAAGGATCATATTAATAACAGAATTTAACAGGCCGACGGCAGTACCAAAGGACATATCGCCTTCTCTGATGCCTTTTCTATAAACATAAGTAGAAATGATCTCAGAAACAGCAATGTTGCTATTGTTCTGCATCAGGTAAGCCTTCTGGTAGCCCACGCTCATCACAGAGCCAAACCGCATAATCAACATCAGGGCAACGGTAGGCAGAATGGTGGGGAAGTCAACGCTGAACACACGGCGCAGACGGCTGGCACCGTCAATCTTTGCAGCCTCGTGAAGCTCCTCGGGCACGCCGGAGAGTGCGGAGACATAGATAATGGTGCTCCAACCGGCAGTCTGCCAAATACCGGACCAAGTGTAAAGATGCCGGAAGGCAGTCGGACTGGCTCGGACGTCAACAATTTGCGTATTTCCCATTAGCTGGTTAAAGAAACCAATCAAGCCGGAAACAGGGTTCAGAATGGTATTCAGAATACCAACCATAACCACCAGAGAAATAAAGTGAGGAATATAAGAAATATTCTGGGCAATTTTCTTCAGTGCTTTACCGGTATGCACGTGCAGAAGCAGTGCCAGAATAACAGGGATGGGGAATCCCACAAAAATGGAATACAGGGACAATGCCAAGGTGTTCCAGACAAGGTCCTTCCACAAATAGTAGCCAAAGAATTTTTCGTAGTGCTTCAATCCAACCCATTCACTACCCAGAATACCTGCGCGGGGAGAATAGTCCTTAAAGGCAATCTGGATACCGTACATAGGAACATAGTGGAACAGGATCAGATAAGCAAGGGGCAGCAAAACCATCAAATGCAGCTGCCAGTCCCGCTTGAAGTGGGTCCAGATCTGCTGCAAAGGCGTCTTCTTGGTCAGATTCGGCGCAACTGCCACAGCGCTTTTTGCCATTTGATTCATTCCTTTCTGATTGAGTGAAAACTGACGCAAGCCGGGAGCTTACCTCCCGGCTGTGCGTTGAGTAAGTAGAAAACCAAACTGATTAAAACCAGAACGAATGAACGATTAGCCCCGGTCGTAAGCCATCTGGAAGAGTTTCATGTAGTCAGCCAGACCCAGGTTCTCCAGTTCCTTCAGATAATTATTCCAGTCGGTGTCGTTGTTGGGATCAAAACCAGCAAGACCCTTGCAGAAGTCTGTCTGTGCACGGGAGAGATAGGTGCCGACGTTGGTTCTAACCATCTCGTAAGTCTCCTTCTCCTCCTCGGTCAACCGCAGGATGGAGCAGATATACTCGGGATTGTTTTCTGCCTCAGCCTTCTCAAACAGGCGGTTGGATTCTGCGTGCATCTTGGACTTCAGCTTGTGCCACTCGGACATATTCTCAGCGATCTGAGCAGTCTCGCCTTCTGCCATAATATTCAGAGTAGAAGCGATGGGGCCCCAGACAGCAGTATTCTGAACTACCAGGGGATCAGAGATCAGCTTGTAGGTTGCATCCAGACCCAGGTCGGACTTTGCACCCTCGTCAGCATCTTCCCAGTTAACGCCATACTCGCCGTAACGGACACGCATAGAACCATCCCAAGAGAACAGCTTCATCAGAACTTCAAATGCCTTTTCGGGGTTCTTGCAGTCAGCCGTGATAAAGGTTCTCGGCAGGCAGGTGATGTCGTTGCGAATTGCGCAGCCCCAGTTGTACAGAGGAGCATAGTCTGCAAGCATCATATTCTGCTCCTGCGTATGAACCGTCAAGTGTCCGGCGAAGATGCCGCACATAGCCTGACCGCCAGTAGGCGTGGTAACCTGCTTCATTTCATCTTCACCTGCAGACCAAGCCAAATCGTTGATCAGACCTTCTTTGTACAGGCTGTTGACGAACTTCAGAGCTTCACGATACTCGTCGGAAGTAAATGCGGGAGACAGCGTCTTTCCGTCTTCACTAATGGTAAAGGGACGCTGGGGATTGTAGTAAAGGAAAAGGTTAATCAGCCACGTAATGATCTGGGTGCCCATTTTTTGTTTCTGTGTGCCGTACAGGGGCAGGGTAACACCATTGTTTTTGAACGCACGCAGAACATCGACCAGTTCCTCATTGTTGGTGGGGGCAGACTTGCCTACCTCATCCAGCAGCTTGGTATTGATCCAGAGCTGATAACGCATCTTATCGATCAGAGAGGTCTCAACCGTGGGAATAACATAAATTCCACCGGTTTCGGGTGTGGTGATGGCACGCATGACGTACTCTCTCTCGCCCTCGGTCAGCTCATTGTTCAAACGCTCCACAAAGATCTTACCGAACTCATGATCTGCGGTCAGCCACTCGCTCATATCTACCAGGTAGCCTTCCTTACCGTAACGGACAATGGTCTCATCCTCCAGAGCAATGCCATACAGAATATCGGGCAGCTCCTGACGAGCAGAGATGGTGGTGGAAATCTGGGTAGCCACGTCGGTACCGCCGGCGTATTCAACAAACTCCAGCTCCACACCGCACTGCTCTTCGACCCAACGGGTCAGTGCGTTGTCATCATAGTCCATGATGTAAGCGTCGGTGGGAACGCCAACAGACAGCTTAACCTTACCGTCAGCAGTCAGTTCACCTTCTTCGTTGCCGCCGCCACCGCCACAGGCGCACAGACCCAAAACGATGGACATTGCCAACAATAATGCCAATAACTTTTTCACTTTTTTTCCTCCTCAAATTTGTTTATGTTCTAAAGGCAGATGCCTTTTTACATACAACACAGACCGCTTTGCGGTGTGCTGCCGGACAAAGGGCATAGCACCCCTACATTTATCCGTGTTTAAGTTTAACACATTTGGAAAGCAAATACAATATATCGAATCGCACAAAAACAGAACCTAAATCTTGACAGATTGCACAAAACGATAAGAATGTATCTGTTTGCCTGCCATTTCCTCGCAAACAATACGCCTCAACAACGCCTTTTTTAAATAGAAAATGTCATCCCGACCGATAAAATTCCGGTCAGGATGACACATTCTTAATAAAACCTTTTACTCCAGTTCAAAGGCTCCGGTGTACAACTGATAATAGGTTCCCTTCTGTGCGATCAGATCCTCATGGGTGCCCCGCTCAATAATTCTGCCTTGGTCCAGCACCATGATGCAGTCCGCATTTCTTACTGTGCTCAGCCGATGCGCGATTACAAAAGTAGTCCTGCCTTTCATCAGCGCATCCATGCCTTTCTGTACCAGCGACTCTGTTCTGGTATCGATGGAGGAGGTAGCCTCATCCAGAATCATAACCGGAGGATCCGCCACAGCCGCCCGGGCAATGGCAATCAGTTGCCTCTGTCCCTGAGATAAGCTTGCTCCGTTACCGGTCAGCTCCGTTTCGTACCCCTCTGGCAGCCGGGTGATAAAGTCATGGGCGTTTGCCAGCTTTGCTGCTCGGATACATTCTTCGTCGGTAGCATCCAGCTTGCCATAACGGATGTTTTCCATCACTGTGCCCGTAAACAAATTGGTATCCTGTAGGACCACTCCCAAAGAACGGCGCAAATCCGGTTTTCTGATCTTATTGATATTGATGTCATCGTACCGAATTTTGCCATCGGCAATATCGTAAAAGCGGTTAATCAAATTGGTAATAGTAGTCTTACCGGCACCGGTAGCACCAACAAAAGCGATCTTCTGACCGGGATGGGCATAGAGGGTAACATCATGCAGCACCGTTTTCTCCGGCACATAGCCAAAGTCCACATTGTACATAGTGATGTCGCCCCGGAGCTGTGTGTAGGTTAAGGATCCGTCTCCATGGGGATGCTTCCATGCCCAGCAACCGGTGCGCTCTGCGGTTTCGGTAATGTTCCCGTTCCCGTCTACCCGGGCATTAACCAGTGTAACATAACCATCATCCTGCTCCGGCTCCTGATCCATCAGCTCGAAGATCCGTTCCGCACCTGCAAGTGCCATAACAATGGCATTGATCTGATTGCTCACCTGCCCAATAGGCTGATTGAAGGTACGGGAGTACAGCAAAAAGGCCACCAGTGCGCCGGGCGTCAGCAGACTGCCGCCGGAGGCAATGACCAAAAGGCTACCAACAATGGCAAGGACAGAATACTGGATATAGCTCAGATTGTTGTTTACAGGCCCCATCATATTAGAAAAAGTGCCCGCCTTAAAAGCATTTTGACGAAGGGTCTCATTGAGCTTGTCAAATTCATCCTTGCAGACCTGCTCATGGGTAAACACCTTGACAACCCGTTGGCCGCCCACCATCTCTTCTACATAACCGTTGACTGCACCCAATGCCTTTTGCTGGCCTACAAAGAAGCCGGCAGATTTTCCTACCACGGTTTTGGTAATATACAAAACCCCCACCATGGAGATGATAACCACCACGGTCAGAATCGGCGAGGTAAAGAGCATAGCAAAGAACACCACAAGAATGGTGATTGCGGAATTGAAACACTGTGGAATCGCTTGAGAGATCATCTGCCGCAGGGTATCGATGTCGCTGGTGTAGCGGCTCATCAAATCGCCTACGGGATGGGTATCAAAGTAGCGGATAGGAAGCTTCTGCATGTGCACAAACATGGTGTCCCGCACAGTCTTCTGGATTCCCTGCCCCACCGGCACCATCAACCAGTGCTGGAAAAAGGTTGCCAGCATACCTGCCAGATACACACAGGCCATACCGATGAGAAAACGGGTTAATGGCGCATAGTCCGGTGCCTGTTGGGAGAGCATAGGTGTGATATAGTCATCAATGATCACCCGCAGGGAGTTATTGCTGGCAACAGATGCCACAGCCGCCAGAATAATGCACACAGCCATGCCGATCAGTCTGTACATATAGGGCTTCATGAAACCCAGCAGCCGCACAAATGTCTTTTTGGGGTCCTTAGCCTTTCGACCGTCCCCACGCATTCTTACGGGAGGCATTATTCATCCCCTCCCTTCACTTGAGATTCATAGACTTCCCGATAGATCTCCGAGGTTTTCAGCAGCGTCTCGTGGTTGCCCTGCGCTGCCACTCTGCCGCCATCCATAACCAAAATCAAATCGGCCTCCTGAACAGAAGCTATCCGTTGGGCAATAATCAGCTTGGTCGTACCGGGGATCTCCTGGGCAAACGCCTTACGAATCTGGGCGTCTGTATGGGTATCCACCGCCGAGGTGGAATCATCAAGAATCAGTATTTTGGGCTTTTTCAGCAACGCCCGGGCAATGCAAAGCCTCTGCTTCTGACCGCCGGATACATTCTTGCCCCCCTGCTCAATGTAGGTATCATAACCATCGGGGAAGCTCATTATAAAATCGTGGGCACAGGCAAGCCGACAGGCATGCTCCAGCTCCGCATCGGTAGCATTGGGATTGCCCCAGCGAAGGTTTTCTTTGATTGTGCCGGAAAAAAGCACATTTTTCTGCAACACCATAGCCACCTGATCCCGGAGGGTTTTGATGTCATAGTCCCGCACATCTACACCGCCTACCTTCACACACCCCTGGTTAACATCATACAACCGGGGAATAAGCTGAACCAAAGTGGACTTACTGGAGCTGGTTCCGCCCAGAATGCCTACCGTTTGACCCGGGGCAATATGGATATTCACATTTTCCAACGCGTTCTTCCCCGCCTTCCGGGAATAGCGGAAGGAAACATCTTCAAAATCCACAGAGCCATCTGCCACTTCCTGCACCGGGTTTTTGGGGTTTGCCAGAGCAGGCTCCTCAGTCAGCAGTTCACAGCACCTCTGCATAGGTGCCCGGCTCATGGTAAGCATCACAAATACCATGGAAAACATCATAAGACCGCCCAGAATCTGGGTAGTATATGTGAACATGGCAGTAAGGTTGCCGGTAGTGAAGGTGGTGTTTCCGGACCTAACAATCATGGTCGCTCCCAAAAAGGAAATCACCAGAATACATGCATACACCGCAATCTGCATCATAGGGCTGTTGAATGCCATAATTCGCTCGGCGCGAATGAAATCGTTATAAATCGTGCCGGATACCGAGGTAAACTTCTCGCCCTCCTTTTGTTCCCGTACAAAGGATTTGACTACCCGCATACCGTGAAGATTCTCCTGAACAGTGTTGTTCAGTCGGTCGTAGGTTTTAAACACCCGATCAAAAATTGGAAATACCAGCTTGGTCAGAACAAACAGACCCAGTGCCAAAAGGGGAAGCGCAATCAAATACACCATGCACAGCTTAGGACTGAGCCGGTAGACATTGATGCTTGCCAAAATAATCATCATGGGGCAGCGCACAGCCATGCGAATCATCATCTGGAAACACATCTGGATATTTGCCACATCGGAGGTCAATCGGGTAACAATGCTCGCGGTGGAAAGTCGGTCAATATTATAAAAATCAAAGCTCTGGACACGGTGGTACATATCGTGCCGCAAATTCCGGGAAAAACCGGTAGCAGCATAAGCGGCAAATACCGCAGAGCCAACGCCAAATATCAGGCTGCATAATGCGCTGAGTACCAACATCAATCCTTGGGTCCAGACCACATCTATGTTCCCCGGGGTAATACCCATATCCACAATCTTGGTAATAATACCCGGGATCCGCACCTCCATGTATACCTCACCGACCATACATATCGGACTCATCATCGCAGCCCATACATATTGGCGCACACTTTTTGCCAATGTTCTGATCATAAGATCCCTCCTTCCGGGACACCGCATTCTAATTTGTTATTTTATATATATCCACCGCCAAATGCAATACTTACGAAAAAAGTTTACAATTTTCGGGCACTGTTTCGATTTGTCGGCAGGCTTGTTCGTTAGAGATTGTAGAAGGTGTGCTATACGCTAGCAGCCTAATAAATTGGATTTTGTTTGACAATCCTACAGGATGGGTATAAAATAAAATGGTCAAATTTTTTCGTTCAACAAAGGAGGGAAATCCATGGACGCTGGCAGTAGTGGCAATATACCGGGTCGAAGTAGTATGCGGTGTCTGTGGAGACACCGCCCTTGATGCACCCGGTGCTTGCCTCGTAATCAAAAGAGGAGGTAACACCATTGAATGGACGCTTTGAGATTGCCCGGAAGGCGATCACCACCATGCTGGAGGACAGAAAGTATACTGCCCTGCGGACTTTTCTGGACACAATGAATCCTGCGGATATTGCCCAGGTGTTCCCCGGTCTGGAACAACGGCAGATCCCTTTGCTGTTTCGTCTGCTGCCCAAAGAGCAGGCGGCAGAATGCTTTACAGAGATGGAATCCGAGGAGCAGGAACTGCTGATCCGGAGTTTTTCCGATCACGAGCTGAAAGAACTGATCGATGAACTGTACGCGGATGATGCCGCCGCTCTGGTAGAGGAAATGCCCGCCAATGTGGTCAAGCGGATCTTGCGGCAGGCTGAACCGGAGCTGCGGGCATCCGTAAACCGAATCCTGCGCTACCCGGAAAACAGTGCCGGTTCTATTATGACCACAGAATATGTATCCCTTCGCCCGCAAATGACTGTAGAGGAAGCCATTAAACGCATCCGGCGGCAGGGCGTGGACAAAGAAACAATCTATACCTGTTATGTAACGCAGGCAAGAAAGCTGATTGGTCTTGTAACGGTTAAGGACCTTTTGCTTTGCGACGATGACGAAAAAACAGTTGAAGAAATTATGTTAACCAATCTGATCTCTGTAAACACCCATACGGACCAGGAGGAAGTGGCGAAGATGTTCTCCCGCTATAATTTCCTGGCGCTTCCGGTGGTGGACATGGAGAACCGGATGGTAGGTATCGTAACCTTTGACGATGCCATGGACGTTCTGGAAGACGAAACGACTGAGGATATGGAACTGATGGGCGGTATTCTGCCATCAGAAAAGACCTATCTGAAAAGCTCTGCCTGGTCGCTGTTCCGTAACCGAATCCCTTGGCTGCTGCTTCTGATGGTGTCTGCAACCTTTACCGGCATGATTATCACCAGCTTTGAGGGTGCTTTGGCTGCCCAGGCGGCACTGACGGCATTTATCCCCATGCTAATGGGTACAGGAGGCAACTCCGGCTCCCAATCGTCGGTTACAGTAATCCGCGCCCTAAGTCTGGACGAACTGCGATTTACCGATCTGCCCCGGGTGATCTGGAAAGAAATTCGCACAGCAGTGCTTTGCGGTGCGGCACTGGCTTTGGTTTGCTTTGTTAAAATCTGGTTGGTGGATCGGCTGCTTCTGGGTAATTTTGATATTACACTGGCTGTCAATGGGGTTGTGTGTCTGGCACTATTTGTAACAGTACTTTTGGCAAAGCTGGTGGGCGCAGTGCTTCCCATGGTTGCAAAGCTGCTGCGACTGGACCCGGCGGTAATGGCAAGTCCGTTTATCACCAGCATCGTCGACGCTTTGTCTCTGTTGGTATATTTCCTGTTCGCCCGGCTAATGCTGAATGTATAATACAGCGAAAAATCCAACCACCCCATCAGAGAATCGTGCCTTCGTAATATCCCTGTTTGGGCACGCAATTAACTATGGCACTTTCGCATTTTGAAAGTGCCATAGTATCTTATCTGAGGTGTGGCACCCCGCCCGCCTTGCACCATGTCCCAATATGCTTTTCAAAGATATTTCTCCTTTGTGTTCTTGACTGTTTTCAAAAAATGTGCTACCATGGCTCATATCCCTATGCCGGCATGGTGGAATAGGTAGACACAAGGGACTTAAAATCCCTCGGAGTAAAATCCGTACCGGATCGATTCCGGTTGCCGGCACCAACAAGTCAACACCCCCCCCCAAAGGGGTGTTGGCTTGTTTTTTCTAATAACCGGAATCGAACCTATCTAAAATGCAACAGTCCAGTGGACTGTTGCTGCCACCAGTTCAAAAACTGGTGGCTACAATTATTTTGCCGACAGGCAAAATGCAAATCGATTCTGGGGAGCGAGGGGAGCGCTGCCGGTGGCAGATACAGCGACCCGAGCGAGTGGCAGCGGTCGGTGGGCGACGCAGGCATTCGCGCCAAGGAGAACACCGGGTTACCGCAACAGGATGCCGGCAAAAAAGTACACCGAACACAAAAAAGCACCGTATCTTTCTTTCGATACGGTGCTCTTGATTTATCTTTCTTCCCGGAAGTAGTTGACACCCAGGGATGCAGGCAGACCACTGCCCTGCTTATTCCGAATAGAGGTAACTACCAGAACCACAGCAGTAATCACAAAAGGCAGTGCCTGATAGACTTCTGTAGGGATACTGGCAAGCCAACCCAGCGCACCGGGAAACGCCGTTGCCAGGGTGCTGCCGGAGACCTGTAGGGTATTGAAGAAACCAAACACAAAGGTGCCCAAAATTGCCAAAACTGGATTCCAGTTGGCAAAAATGACCAGTGCCACAGCAATCCACCCATAGCCGTTAGTCCAGCAGTTAGAGTTAAAGGAACCTCCCATGTTCAGTGCCATATAGTAACCGCCAATGCCCATAATGCCGCAGCCAAGGCAGATATGCAGATACTTCGTGCGCTTAACATTGATGCCTACAGAATCCGCCGCACCGGGATTCTCACCCACCGCCCGCAGCCGCAAGCCTGAATTGGTACGGTTTAGATACCACCACATTGCCGCTGCAATGACAACACCCAAATATACCAGGATATTGTGATTGAATAACCCATTGCCCAACACAGGGATTTGAGAAAGCCCCGGGATCGCCAGATCGGCAAAGCCCGCCTTAATAGCCGCGTAATCACCCATCACCGGCCACCCGGTTGCCTTTAGACCGTTGCCAACAAAGAAGTACACGCCCAGACCAAAGGTAGTCAAAGTCAGACCTGTGATATTCTGATTCGCCTGCAAGGAGACTGTCAGCACCGCAAACAGCAGGCCGCATAAAGCACCTGCGAGAAACGCCGTGGCGATACCCACCCCCAGAGAGTTGGCATAGCAACCAATGATGTAGCCAAAAATGGCTCCCACGGCCATAATGCCCTCCACGCCTAGGTTCAGACTGCCGGATTTTTCCACTACGATCTCACCCACCGTTCCGTAGAGCAGTGGGATATTGTAGACCACAATGTTATGGAGGAAGGAAGTGATAACACCTAATTTATCCATATTAGCCCTCCTTCTTGGTTCGGAGGATCCGGAAGCGAATCATAAAATCCGCAGCCAGAACCAGGAACAGAATAACGCCCTGAAGCATATTGGCAAAGCTGGAATCCACCTGGGAGAAGGTGGCAGCCGCCACGGTGGATCCGTAATGCAGCACACTGATTAGGGCAGAAACCACAAAGATCAACCCGGTATTCAGTTGGGACAACCACGCGACAATAATACCTGTCCAACCCACATCATTTGTGATAGCCGTAGACATGGTGCCCACCGTGCCCATTTTGAAAGCCGCCGCAAGACCAATCAGACAGGCAGACAGAAACACCGTCCGCAATACGATGGTATTGACTTTCATGCCCGCATACCGGGCAGTACCGGCACTATCGCCCACAACGCTAATCTCATAGCCTTGCTTCGTATGTCTGAGGTACAGATAAATTACAACGCCAATCACAAAGGCAAAAATCACACAAATATTCAAAGAAAATTTTCCGCCCATAGGGATAGATGGGAACAATGCGCCCTCCGGGTGGCTCTGGGGGACCGGCCGCAGTTCCTTGGGATTGAGGAAGAAGTTCCAGCTAGCCTTTGTCTGCATGAGGTAATTCAGAAGATACAGCGCAACATAGTTGAGCATCAGGGTCAGCAGTGTTTCGTTGGTGCCGAAACGCACCTTCAACGCTGCTACCAGCAAACCATACAACCCGGCAGCCAACATTGCCGCAAGGCACATCAGCAGCAGTACCAAAGCAGAGGGCAAGCTGTTCCCCAGCAGGATCGCCACCGCAGAAGATGCTATGGCACCCATAATGAATTGTCCCTCACCGCCGATGTTCCAGAAACGCATTTTAAAGGCAAGGGAAAGTGCCAGGGATGTAAGCACTAGGGGCACAAAATCCTTTAGATAGTTGATGTATGTCTTATAGGCAATCTTGTTGCCCACCGTGCCCATCGTGAACATCCGGGTATAGTAAGCCACAGGATCCACACCAATGGCAAGGAGAATAACACCTCCCATTAGCAGGGCAAGGACGATAGCGACTACGTAGAGCATAGCCTTCTTCCAAAGGGGGCAGTTATCCCGTTTTACAATGTGAAACCCCATTACTGCGCCTCCTTTTCCGTCTGTTCTCCGAAGCGGGAATCCTTGGCAATCCCCGCAGGCTTGTCCTCGTACTTGTCTGTCAGATCCAGCGCGCCGGTCATCATCAGACCCAATTCTTCCTTGCTAGTCTTGTGGGCATGGACAACGCCCATAACTTTTCCGTGGCACAGGACCATGATCTTGTCGCACAGAGCCATCATTACATCCAGATCCTCACCCACAAACAAGACACCTACCCCAGACTCCTTCTGGCGGTTCAGAATATTATAGATGGTATAGGAGGAGCCGATGTCCAGCCCCCGAACCGGATAGGCAGTAACGATCACATTGGGTCCTGCCTTGATCTCCCGACCCAGCAGCACCTTCTGCACATTTCCGCCGGACAAACGGCGCACCGGAGTCTCTGTGGAAGGCGTTACCACCTCCAGCTCCCGGACCACCTGCTCCGCCGCCTCTCTGCCTGCCTTCCGATCCACAAAAGGACCCTTGCTCTCGCCGTAATTTTTCAGAATCATATTGTCCGTAATGGACAAAGAGGGTGCCAGTCCCATGCCCAGCCGATCTTCCGGGATAAAGGACATGGAAACGCCCTTCTCCACAATCGCCTTAGGCGACAAGCCCACAATATTTTCACCTTTATGGATCATCTGACCTTTTTCAATAGGCCGCAGACCGGCGATGGCTTCACACAGCTCTTTCTGACCACAGCCGGCAATGCCTGCAACGCCCAGAATTTCGCCGCCCCGAATGTAGAAATTCACATCGTCAATTGCCACAGAACCCTCATCGTTGCGGATGGTCAGGTTCCGCACCTCCAGCAGCGGACGGGTCTTCTCCACCACCGGCCGCTCGATGTTCAGATCAATCTTACGACCCACCATCCATTCGGTCAGTGCCTGCTCTGTGGTTTCTGCCGTATCCACTGTGGTGATATATTCGCCCTTCCGCAAAATCGCCACCCGGTCAGAAATTTCCTTAACCTCATTCAGCTTATGGGTGATGATGATAATGGCGTGGCCATCCTCCTTCATCCGGCGCAATACATCGAAAAGCTTGCGAATCTCCTGAACGGTCAACACCGCAGTAGGCTCATCCAGAATAATCACTTTTGCACCGTAGTACAGCACCTTAACAATTTCCAATGTCTGCTTTTCCGAAAAAGACATATTGTAGACTTTTTTCTGAGGATCCAGGTCAAAACCGAATTTCCGGGCAATCTCAGTAATCTGGTCATAGCGGCTTTTGCGCAGGCCAAAGCCGGGCTTGTCCTTGCCCATCCAGATATTATCTGCGGCAGAAAATACATCTACCAATTTAAAATGCTGATGTACCATGCCAATGCCCAACTTCTTGGCATCCTCCGGAGAATCAATGGAAACCTCCCGACCATCCACAAGGATACTGCCGCTATCGGGCTTGTAGATACCGGAGAGCATATTCATTAGTGTGGTCTTACCGGAGCCATTTTCACCTAAGAGGGCGAGAATCTCACCGGGACGCACCTGTAAATTAATGCCATTGTTGGCCACCACCGGGCCGAAGCTTTTGGTGATGCCACGCATTTCGATGGCAAATTCCTGAGACATGGAGACTCCTCCTTATTTATCTGGTTCAAGGAAATAAGACAACATACAGCCCCAGGCTGTTTGCTCTCTTGCCCCCTTAATAAAATCCGGGCTGGCCATACCGGCCAGCCCGGTTGCTTTTTATCGGGTTGCGGTTAACTTAGGCTTCCTCTACGCCCTTTACCAAGTAGTTCATGGAGCCCTTGATTACGCCGTCATCCAAAGAAGCACCGCCGGCTTCCACAACGACAACATTCTCCATAGCGACCTTAAAATCGCCGTCTACATACTGCAAGCCGTTGGATTCCAGGGCAGCCTCGGTCTTGTCCACGGTAACGGTGCCGTCATCAGCAACAGTGATGCTCAGCTTCACGCCGGTGAACACGTCCCACTCGCCGTCAACCATCAGCTTCTTAACAGCCTCAATGGCTTCCTTGGTGCCCTTAGCACAGTTCTCAGACAGGGGAGAAACATCCACAAAACCTTCCTTCAGGCCGCCGTAGTAGGCGTTGCCGCCCATCTTCTCTACAAACTGAGAGGCTTCCTCGCAGGCCATAGCAGCCTCAATGGCAGTGCCATAGTACACATCCCAGTTCCAGACAGCAGCAGTCAGGTGAGCCTTGGGGGCATCGGGAGTCATGTCGGAGTTATAGCCGCAGCCGAACACATTGGCGTTCTGGGCAGCGATCTGGGGCTGTGCGGAGTCGCAGTGCTGAGAGATCACACCGCAGTTGTAGGAGCTGATCAGTTCCTCAGCGAAGGCCTTCTCGTTGACCTCGTCAGCCCAGTTGTTCAGGTTCTTGACAATAACCTTTGCGTCGGGGTTGGCAGCCTGAACACCCAGAGCAAAGCCGTTAATACCGGAAGCAGTCTCAGCATAATCGGTGGTGTGAGCAGCAACATAACCAACATTGTTGTTGCCGGTTTCCAGGGACTTCAGACCGGCAGCGATACCTGCCAGGTAACGTGCCTGATAGATACGGCCAAAGTAGTTGTTGAAGTTGGTCTCATTCGCCTTATAACCGGTAGCGTGGGAGAAGATCACGTCGGTGTACTCACCGGCAGCCTCTTCCAGAGCGTCGATATAACCGAAGGAAATACCGAAGATGATCTTGCAGTCCTCACCAACCAGGGTGTCCACTGCATCCAGAACCTTCTGCTTGTCCTCGGGGACCTCGTCCACGATGACCAACTGGGTAGCGGTATCCATACCCAGCTTCTCCATAGCTGCGGTGATACCACTGTGGTGTGCGAAGGTGTAGCCGGCGGTGTCGTCCTTGCTGTTGATGTAGATGGCACCTACCTTGAACTCAGCATTGGTCTGCTCACCCTGTGTGCCCTCAGTGCCCTCGCCCTGAGTACCCTCGGTGGACTGACCGCCCTGCACGCCGCCGCAAGCGGCCAGGCTCAGCACCATTACTGCTGCCATCAGCAGCGCGATGATCTTTTTCATGTTTGTTTACCTCCATACATTTATTTTGTTGTTTCTTGAAGGACTTTGCCGCAAAAGGGAAAAATTCTCCCTATTTTGCAATTAGAACATACCACAATCCAAAGCCAAAGTCAATATCTTCGGGTACGGTTCCCTGCAGTTAAAATGTTTTGTTCCGGTGATTTACTTTCCTTTACAGCTATGCTATAATGTCGAAATATAGAATAATTGTATATATACATAGGATTGCCATACAGGGGGACCAATATACCATGAATTTCTTAGAAGAGAGAATTTTAAAAGACGGAATTGTAAGACCGGGAAACGTTTTAAAGGTGGACAGCTTTTTAAACCACCAGATGGACATTGGACTGATGGAGCAAATCGGAAGAGAGTTCAAACACCGCTTTTCCGACAAACCGATTACAAAGGTCCTGACCATTGAAGCCTCCGGCATCGGTATTGCCGCCTTTGTTGCCCGGGAATTTGGTGTGCCCATGGTCTTTGCCAAAAAATCCAAGTCTATCAACATCGAGGGCGAGATGTATGTGGCAGAAGTGGATTCTTTTACCCACAAAAACCGAAACCAGATCATCGTTTCCAAGAAATTCCTCGGTCCGGAGGATCACTTGCTAATTATAGATGATTTCCTTGCCAACGGCTGTGCTCTCCAAGGATTGATTGCCATTGCCAACGGTGCCGGGGCAACTGTGGAAGGTCTGGGCGTAGTAATTGAGAAGGGTTTCCAAATTGGCGGCAATGTGATCCGCAACCTGGGATACCGCCTGGAATCTCTGGCGATCGTGGACGCCATGGACGACACCACCGGAAGTATCACCTTCCGCCCCCAGGATTGATCTGTATCCATAAAAAACACACCCGTATGGGTGTGTTTTTTATGTATGATGATGGTGATGTTGTTCTGGTACTGCCACCGGAGCACATTCCCTGTCATGGCAATGCTCCCCCGGCGTTTCCATCTCCAGTGTAACATGGCTGATGCCGTGTTCTTCCAGCTCCTGCCGGATAGCCGCCTTTATTCCATGGCTATCCCCCTCCGCCACCACATGCATGGTAGCAAGATTCTGCCTGCCGTCCAGACTCCACACATGGATATGGTGCACCTCCTGTACTCCTGGGATATGGCACAGATGCTCCCGCAGTTCCTCAATGCAGACTCCCCGGGGTGTTCTGACCAGAAACAGATCCGCTACCTCTTTCATATTCTTGATGGCATGGATCAAAATGAACACCGCCACGCTAATCGACAAAACGGGATCCAGCAGTGCAAACTCCGTAAAGCGCATGATCACCGCCCCGGCCAGGACTACGATCCAGCCCAACACATCCTCCAGCATGTGCAGATTTACCGCCTTCTGGTTTAAAGAATCCCCGTGGCGGGTAAAGAATGCCGCACCTAAATTCACTGCCGCACCGATCACCGCAAACAGAATCATGCCATTATAATGGATTTCCACCGGTGAAATTATCCTTGCCACCGCGTTTACGATCACTGCCACAGAACCTGCCAGCAAAATTACTGTGGTAATCAATCCTCCCAGTACCGAATAACGGATATAGCCGTATGTGTGGGTTGCATCGGCCTTGCGGGTGCTTTTCTTTTCCAAGAAAAAAGATAGTCCGATACTGAGGGCATCCCCCAGATCATGCAGGGCATCCGAAAGGATTGCTATGCTGCCAATATACAAGCCACCCACCAGCTCAAAAACCGAGAACAGCATATTCAGAAGAAATGCCACCAAAATACTTCTTGTTGTTTTCATATTCCCTCCTGTTGATTTTGTATATAAAATATAGTACAGTATATTAGTTAACATACAACTTGTTCGGTATTATTGTATGGTCTGCGCCCTGTTTTTGCAATATATGCTTTGGGGCATCTGTACAATACGGAACAAAACCACAAAAATGTATGGAGGAAATTATGGACAGACGGCAGAAAAAGACACGCAACGCCATTTTTCAGGCTTTTATCCGGTTGTTATCCGAAACCAGCTACAACAGGATAACTGTGGGGCAAATTATCGCACAAGCAGATGTGGGCAGAGCAACCTTTTACGCGCACTTTGAAACCAAGGAGCTGCTGCTCAAGGCACTGTGCCGCGAGTTATTTGCCCATGTGTTTGAGACAGCTTCCGGGGATGAAAATGCCCACTCTCACATTTTCGACTGCGACGCACACGAGGATGTGTTCTTTCACCTTTTTCAGCATTTGCAGCAAAACGACAATAATATTTTGGATCTGCTCTCCTGCCAAAATAACGACCTGTTTCTGGGCTACTTTAAGGAGGAGCTGAAACTGCTCGCAGCAAGCCAGCTTGCCTTGTTTGCCCACCGGAGAGCACCGGAACTGCCTGCGTCCTTCTGGATTGACCATATCGCATCCACTTTCGTGGAAACGGTTCGGTGGTGGCTGGAAAATCACCGGCAGGAATCTCCGGAACAGATCACCAGATACTTCTTGCTGGCAGTATAAAATTTGCGGCACACTTCATTGCGAAGTGTGCCGCTTCTGTTATTTTACCTTCAAAAGACGGGAATATCCCTTGCCGTACTGTACACACCGGGAGACCCGGCTCAGCGTAGCAGAGGAGATGTTCGCCACCGCAGTTACCTGACTGTAAGTATTTCCCTGGAGTAGCAGCTTTGCGGCATAGCACCGCTCTGCCATATTCTCCAGTTCCTTGGTGGTGCACATATCCTCAAATAGTGCGCGGCAATCCGCCTCGTTATCAATACCTGTGATCAGTTGTATCAGTGCATCGATTTTTTTATCTCGCTCTTCCATAGGCTCCACCGTCAGAATTTCTCCTGGGCACCTCGCAGGAACGCCCGGGTCTTTTCACTTTTGGGGTAGCCAAACACCTGCTCCGGTGTGCCCATCTCCTCGATGATCCCGTCTGCCATATAAATGACCACATCTGCCACATTTCTGGCAAACTCCATCTCATGGGTAACCACGATCATGGTATTGCCATCGTTTTTCAGATTCCGAATCACGCGGAGCACCTCCCCGGTCAACTCCGGGTCCAGCGCAGAGGTGGGCTCATCGAAACACAAAATCTCCGGCTGTAGGGCCAAGGCACGGGCAATCGCCACTCTCTGTTGTTGCCCGCCGGAAAGCTGATGGGGGTAATTGCCCAGCTTGTCCTCTAACCCCACCTGGGTCAGCAGTTCCCTGCCTTTCTCCTCCAGTTCCGCCGCCGTACCTTTCTTTAAAAGGTTAGGCGCCAGCATCACATTTTGCAATGCTGTGTACTGAGGAAACAGGTTAAAGTTCTGGAATACCAAACCAAAATGCAGCCGATTCTCCCGAATCTGCTCATCGGAATACTTTTCCTGCGTGCAGAAAATCTGCCGATCATTGACACAGATCTGCCCCTCATCCGGGGTTTCCAAAAAGTTCAGACACCGCAGAAGGGTGGTTTTTCCGCTTCCGGAGGAGCCAATAATGGCAAGCACCTGACCGCGCTCCAAAGAAAAGCTGACGCCTTTAAGGACTTTGGTTTTTCCGAAATCCTTTTTAATATTTTTTACATCCAATAATGCCATATCTTAACTCCTGAAATAATTCAGTTTCTTTTCCAACCAGGCAAACAAGATGGTCAGCAGGCCGTTGAACACCAGATAGAATGCGCCGGTATAGAACAGTGGCCAGATCAGACCGTACTTGATAAAGCGCTCGCCTGCCCAAATGACCTCGTAGACAGAAATAATACGAGCCAGGGAGGTGTCCTTCACCAAAGTGATGATCTCGTTGGACATCGGTGCCATGATCCGTTTGACCACCTGCAACAGCACGACCTTGAAAAAGATCTGCCCCCGGGTCATGCCCAGCACCTGTCCTGCCTCATACTGGCCTTTCGCAATGGACTCGATGCCGCCACGGTATATTTCTGAAAAGTAGCAAGCATAATTCAGGGAAAACGCCACGATGGTCGCCGTAAAACGGGGCATGGACGGCAAGTCAAACATCAGACCCGGACCATAAAATATGACGATCAGTTGGAGCATTAAGGGTGTTCCCCGGATGACCCACACGAGCCCTCTGCAAAAAGCCTTCACCGGTGTGAATCGGCTCATGGAGCCAAAGCAGATCACCAGGCCCAGAGGAATGGAAAACAGCAGGGTCAGGGCGAATACCTCCAGAGATTTTCCGAAGCCCTCCAACAACTGTAATGTTACAGGCCAAAACATATCGTTACCTCTTATATCAAACTTCTTTCTGTGTCAAAAACGCAGTATTGCAGGGGAGGATTCCCTCCCCTGCAAGCTGTAATTATAAATTACTCTGCCAAGGTCAACTGATACTTCTCAGCCAGTTGCTCCAGAGACCCGTCTGCCTTCATATCCTTCAGGAACTGGTTCAGCTTCTCTGTCAGATCAGAACCCTTGCGGAAGGCAACACCGTATTCCTCGCTGGACAGGCTGATGCCTGCTGCCAGATCGGCATAATCGGTGCCTTCGCCGGTCATGGCCTTGGCCATGGTAATATCAATGACGCAAGCATCAGCAGTACCTGCCTTCACTTCCATCAGCGCAGCAGCCTGGTCCTGCTTGGCAACGGTAGTCAAGCCGGATTCCTCGGCAACTTCCTGGCCGGCGGAGCCTTCCTCAACTGCAACCACCAGATCCTTCATGCTCTCAGCATCAGCATAATTGGCGATCTTGTCTTCCTTCATGACTACGACCTGTGCGTTGATCACATAGGGATCAGAAACGCTGGCGTTGTTCTTGGCTTCGTCGGTGATGGTCATACCGTTCCAGACCACGTCAATATTCTTGGTCTCCAGCTCAACGAACTTCTTGCCCCAGTCGCCGCTAACAAAGAACTCGCACTCCACATCCAGAGATTCTGCGAACTTACGAGCCAGCTCAGCGTCAAAGCCGGTCCACTCACCGTTTTCGTCCTTGTAGTCCATGGGCTCATACTCGGTGATACCAACGATCAGCTTGCCACGGTTTGCCACATATTCGGAATCGGCACCGTCCTCAGCACCCTTGGTAGCCTCACCGGTGGAAGCCTCAGAGCCTTCGGTCTGGGTACCGGTCTGTGCCTGGTCGGCGTTGGGATCCTGATCCTGCTGTGCGCCACAACCGGCAAAGCAAACTGCCAGCATGGTCAGTGCGAGAAGTAATGCAATAATCTTTTTCATAATGATCATTTCCTTTCGGGTTTTGTTGATAGCTGCATTATACTTTACTTCGCTAAAGTTGTAAAGTGTTTTTTTTAATTTTTTCCACTTTCGTCAGTTTATACAATGTCGCCTTATTTTAGGCCCAATCCATAGGTGGTTTTCACAAGACCCTTTTTGTAAAACATTCTTTGTGGTTGTTTTTAACATTTTATATCAGGCAATAACGCAATTCTAACAGGTTTTTTCATTTTATCGCAAAATCCTGTTGATTTTTTTATTAAAATAGAGTATGATTACCGTTGGTAAAAACTCTAAAAGGAGAGGACATACATGATCATTACTCAGAAGAAACCCATAGAAGAAGTCATGGCCATGGTAGGCGACGCAAAAACCGTTGCCATCGTTGGCTGTGGAAGCTGCGCCACTGCCTGTCAGACCGGCGGCGAGCCTCAGATCGCAGAGCTGACTGCTATTCTGGAGCAGGCCGGCAAGAAGGTCGTCGCTACCACCGTGGCAGACTACTGCTGCATGAATCTGGGCGTTAAGACTAAGATGAAGGCTGTTAACGCTGCCGATCCTGACTGTGTCATCTGCATGAGCTGCGGCGACGGTGTGCAATGTGTGGCAAAGAACGCCAACAACAAGCCTACATATCCATCCAACGATACCATGTATCTGGGCGAAGCTGTCCGTTTCGGTGTTTGGGAGGAAGCCTGCCGTTTCTGCGGTCAGTGTGTGCTGGGTTCCACCGGTGCTATCTGCCCCATCACCCAGTGTGCTAAGAGCCTGGTCAACGGCCCCTGCGGCGGTCAGAAGAACGGCAAGTGCGAAGTCAATCCTGAAAACGACTGCGCATGGATTAAAATCTACGAGCGTCTGCAGGCAACCAATCAGCTTGACAAGCTGATGCAGACCCGGGACGATAAGGGCTATGAAAAGGTCGCATATCCCAGAACCATTAGCTTGAGGGGGAAGAAATAATGAGCAATCTGAAAGACGCACTGGAATCCGGCAAGTTTGGCGTAACCGCCGGGATGGCACCCCCCAAGGGTTATGACTTTACCGAGCAGATGGAGGCCGCCGAAATCCTCCGGGGTAAGGTACACGCCGTGAATGTTACCGACATGCAGTCCGCTTGTCTGAAAGCAACCGGTCTTGGTCTTTGCATCAAGCTGAAGCAGGCGGGTATTGACCCCATTTTGCAGATGACCGGTCGGGACCGGAACCGTATGGCAATCATGGGCGATATGCTGGCGGCTGCCGGCTTTGGCATTGACACCATGCTGGCTCTCACCGGCGACCACCCTGTGGTTGGCGACTGCAAGGACACCAAGCCTGTTTATGATCTGGACTCTGTGGGCATTCTGAAGATGCTCACCAAGATGGAAGAAACCGGCTGCGACTGCGGCGGTAACGAGATCGTAGGCGGCGCACCCAAGTTCTACAAGGGCGCATCCGTTACCCCCCTGTATGATCCCATTTTCCTGCAAGTCAACAAGCTGCGCCAGAAGGTTGAAGCCGGCGCTATGTACATTCAGACCCAGGGCATTTTTGACCTGGATGTGCTGAAACGCTTTTTGGAGATGGTTGACAAGGCCGGTATCAAGACCCACATCATGGCGGGCATCATCCCCCTGAAGGGCGCAGGCGGTGCTAAGTACATGAACCAGAATGTCCCCGGCATTGCCGTTCCTCAGGACATGATCGACAAGCTGGAAGCCGCTGCTGCCGAAGGCAAGGCTAAGGGTGTCAAGGGTCTGCCTGCTAAGCTGGGTATGGAGATGGCTGCAGAAATGATCGCCAAAATTAAGGACGAAAAGCTGTGCGATGGTGTCCATGTTATGGCCATCGGCGCAGAAAAGAGCGTTCCCACCATCCTGGAAATGGCTGGTATCACCATCTAATTGCATACACAAAAAATCGCCGGGATGCCCGGCGATTTTTTTATTTCTCTTAGATACCTCTGTTTTTCAGAACCCGAATATCCTCACCCACAAAGGACATCCCCCGGAAGTTGCCCCGCAGACGGGATGCGATCTGGGGGGAATACCGCTTGGCAATGTCCTCCGCGTTAAGATTTGTGGAAATAATCATGCTTCTGCCCTCAAGCAGACGATCATTAAGCAGGCTGTACAAAGCTGCGGTTATAAAATTCCCCGGCATCTCCGTTCCCAGGTCATCAATAATCAGCAGGTCGCAGGCAGCAAAACGCTCCACCTCTGCACGGCTCTGTTCATCGGGGTTGAACCGGTTTTTCTCCAACTTGGCAAACAACCGGGGTGCGCTTTCATACGCCACCGAATATCCCTTGTCCGTTACCGCATTGGCAATACAGGCAGACAGGAAGGTCTTGCCCAATCCGGTATTGCCCACAAACAGCAGATTCCCGCTATTGTCCCCAAAGGTATCTGCATAGCTGCGGCACTTCTGCAAAGTCAGTGCCATAATGTCCCGGGGACTTGCACCATAGGCAGGATCCACCCGGTCCGAATAGTAGTCCAAACGGAAGCTTTCAAACCGCTCACAACCGGAGGTAAGCTGGCACAACGCCTTTTTCTGCTCCTGCAAACACAGTGCTCGTAAACAAGAACACATACTGCTGCCCATATAGCCACTGCCGCCGCAATGGGAACACACAGGGCTTTCGTCCAGGAAGCCCGGGGCAAAGTTCTCTGCCACCAGCTTTGCTCTTTCCTCCTGCAAGCCGAGGTTCGCCTGCTTGACTTCCTCCATAGCAGCAACCGGATCCCCGCCCCGGGTAAACACCGCCTGCGCCGCAAGGGTCATGGAAAGACGGAGTTGCTGATCGATTTGCCGAAGCCGGGGAACGGCAATGTATGCCTGTTGCAAATTCTGACGGTATACAGACTCCCGTTCCGCTTTTTTCTGGGCAAGTATCTGTCTTGCCCGGTTTATTACATCTGCACTGTACGGCATAGGTCAATCCCCCCGCAGTAATCTTTGAATATTCTCCAGTTCCTGTTCTCCCAGTTTCCCGGTAGCACCCTTGGGAACCACATCCCGTTTCTGGATCTGCTCGGCTGTAAACAATCCCGCATCCCGCCACCGGGTCAGGATTTTATTCATGTACGCCCAGTTCATACCTCCGGTATTCAGGCAGGTCCGGTCATACGCGATCGCAATGGCATCCGTATCAAAGCCCATATCCAACCACTGGCGGGCATATTTCTCCTCGCTGGGGGTCAGACTTCTGCCCCGGATGCCCAGCGTCTCCATAAGCTGACCCAACTGGGAATTGCGCTTGTTTTGCGCGTGGATGTACGCAGAGATTTCCTCCATTCCGTCCAACCCCTGCTCAGCCCAGGCATAGGCTTCTTTCTCAATGGTCCGCAGCGAGGGATTCCGCAAACTGCCTTTGCTTCTTCCCCGCGCTTTGCAAAAGTTAATCAGAACACAAACCATATCGGGATCAAACCCTAAATACCGGACAATGCCCAGAATAATTTTCATTTCTTCCGTGTTCAGATTCCTGCCCAGCATCCTTTGGACCTCTCCGTAAAGGGCACGGAATGTCCTGTCTGAATCCATGGCATCTAGCACGTCCTGCTCCGAATAGGCAGGCCGTTCCCCGGCAATGATGTGCTTGCGCTCCTCCTGCCAAAGACCAAGCTGCCGCAGGGTCGCCCCCGCACAGGCAAGACGGGACCCATTCATTTGTAGTGCCCGCTCGGCATCAGCAGGATCATTGCCACTGCGCAGATACAGGTAAAGCAGTGCCGCGTCGCCACTGGCAGCCCCCAGAAGCTTTCGCATATCCGATTGTTCAATGCTCAGTTCTGCTGCAATCATGGTATACTCCTTAAAACCGTCATTTGTTGTCATTATAACACAGGTTTTTTCCCTATACAACGGTTAATCGGGGAAGTTTTTGGAGAAAAACAGCCCTCTTTTTTGTTATGTCACAGTATCTTGTGGTTTCCTGTCATTTCGGACACAAAAAACGGCGTGTTTGACACACACCTTTTCTCTGTTTTCTAAACATATAGGCAACCTTCTGCCGGAATATAATCAATATTGCCATCCCACCCCCGCTAAACAGCATAGAAGGTGCCGTAAAAACCCGACGGTAAGCACCGTCGGGTTTTCATATCAATCTACGATTCGTCCACTAATACCGGTGGCAGACATTGACCTGCTGGCAGTGCTTACCGCAGATACACTCTCCACCTGAGCCGCGCCGGTGTTAACCACACGCCGGGCACACAGGTAATTTTCGTAGAAATAGTCAAAATCTAAATCCGCGTACTCGATGCCGTTACTGCCTGCATGGATGATCTGGTTTTCTCCCACATAAATACCCACATGGGACGCGGGATATGTTTCCCAGCTTTCCCGGAAGAAAATCAAGTCTCCTACCTGCAGCCCTTCCTTGGCAACCACAAGACCGTCTTGAAGCTGCTGGCTGGCAGTACGGTGCAGCTCCATGCCGTGCTGACCGTAGAGATAATAGGTGAGTCCCGAGCAGTCAAAGCCACCGGGGCGGGTGCCGCCGTAAACATAGGGATAGCCAAGCTGCTTCTTTGCCAAAGCCAAAAGGGAATGGCGCACCACCAGCGCATCCCCATGGTCTGTGTAGCCCATGGTGCGGGTGTCAGAGGAGCCCTCTCGGCAGTTTACATAATATTTCCCATCTTCGGTATATGTGATCTGGGATTTTGCGATGTAGCCTGTCATGTCATAGCAGTCAACCTTATAGAAGTCCCGGCGGTCTTCCAACACCGTAACCTCCGTACCGTCTGCCATCTGTCCGATTACAGCAGCCCCGGCGTAAGCACCTCTGCGGACCACCGTTGTCAGTGCCATCGTTGAATCCTCCGCACCTACCGCAGCCACCGGCTGGGCAAGGGGCAGCAGACACGCCAGACAAAGCACCAGGCTTAGGATTCGCATCCCCAAATTGCGGGATCTGGTCATAAGTTCAATCCTTTCATGGTTGCAATCTTGTTTCCGTTTGGTTACAACCGGTTACGAATTATAGCATAGCCGTAACCGGTTGTCAACCCCAAAAACGGGAGAAACTTTACAGTTTCCCCGCATAAAAAGAAGCTTTTCCCCCTTAAACCGGCATATAACAAAAGAAATGATTCATAATTACAAAAACACCCTCTCTGCACTGCAAACAAAGCTGTGCCGGCAGGCGGTCATAGACCTTACCTGCCGGCACGATGAAAATTTATTATTTTGCAGCTTTAAAAATCGCCAGTTTGCTAACGATATAATTCAGAATAACAATTATCACACCTACAGCAATTTTTACAGGTCCATCTGGAATCCCTGCAACATCTACAAAGAGGAACAGCAGCACAAATTCCAAAACGCCGGATGCGATCCGAGCGGAAACAAACTTCCACAGCTCTGCCAGTACCACCTTCTTGTTCCAACTGACAGAGCGGAACACAAACAGTTTGTTTACAAAAAAAGCAAATGCTACCGCAGCCATCCATGCAAAGCCATTGCTGACCAAATAGTTGATGTGGAGCAGATTGGTGCAAAGGAAATAAACAGCATAATTAACGCCTGTGGTAGCTGCGCCCCAAACTATATAGGAAATCAACTCTTTGTACCTTTGAAAAACACTTTTCACGACCGCACCTGCTTTATAATATGTAACCACTGTGGGACATCATCATACCAAACCCTATACGTAAAGTCAAGCTGCCCCAACCATCTCAAAAGCGGACCCGGAATTATCCCGGGTCCGCCCATAGAACTCAGCTCTCCATCTGTTTTCCCAGAAACCCTGCCACTGTTTGGGCAAGTCTCTGATCGGATTCTGCCAAAGGCGTGCTGTCCTCTCCCATCAAAAGCATAACGCATCCCATCAGATCTCCCTGACTGAGAATGGGTGCCGCTACGCCAAGGTGATACTTGTCAGACCCCTCAGTGGCACGGAGCATGGTTTCCCCGGGGACATAGCGATAATTCTTTCGCTGTTCCATCAGTCTGTCCAATTCTTGGGAATTGGGCTTGTCCATCAGCTCACGCTTCGGTGCGCCGGACAAAGCGATAATGGAATCCCGGTCGCTGACCGCCGCCACATGGCCGGTATTTGCACCAATGGATTCGCAGATCTGCGCCGCAAAATCCTGCAAATCCCCCATGGGAGAATACTTCCGGAAGATCACGCCCCCGTCCTTCTCTGTGTAGATCTCCAACGGATCGCCTTCACGGATTTTGAGAGTGCGGCGAATCTCCTTTGGAATAACGATACGACCTAAATCATCCACCCGACGGACGATACCAGTAGCTTTCATATATATCTATCTCCTTATTTTACAAATTACGCTGTTAGTATCTGTAAACAAGAGAAGATTATACTGGACAAAACAAAAAGATGAACTTGCACTTTGCTTCTGCAAAAAACAAGTTCATCTTTTTTGAAATTCTTCACCAGTGATCAAATAATTGATAGATACATTATAATATTTCGACATTGCTACAAGCAATGCCAACGACGGCTCACGCTTGCCGTTTTCATAATAAGACAATGCTTCACGGGAGATATTCAAGTCCATAGCAACTTTTTGCTGATTCAAATTCCGCTGTTTGCGAATATTTTTTAGTCCAACCATCTAATCACCTCTTGCATTCATTGTAACATTGTGTTACACTGTTTTATGTAACATTCTGTTACGCGAAACAAAGGAGGTTATAAAATGGCAAAATATTGTACGCATTGCGGTAAAGAACTTTTAGATGAAGCAGTTATTTGCCCTGGTTGCGGATGCTACACAGAAAAGCAAAAACCAGCGCAACAGGATTATAAAGAAATCCTGCATAGAACCAAATTATTTCTAGTGATTGGCTTAGTGTTAATGGGTCTCGGTCTTTTCGCTTGGATTGGAACTCCGTTGCTAGCATTGATATACACAGTTATTGGTGAGCAAATTCAAGCAAATATTCTTGGAATGAGACCGACTTTGGACATGTATAATACCTGTGATCTATTAGCTTACTGGTCAAGTGTTGTCTTCTTTTTTGCAGCAGAAATTATGTTTATTATTCCTCGAGAAAAGTTCAATTCTGCATTCAGACGAGAAAACTATATGCTCTTAACAAGCAATAAGCTAGAATACAAACACGCTGCAAAACCAAAACGTCTCCTCTTTCAATACTACGATCTTCTTATACTTTCCAAAGGTTATTAAATACCACAGATAATCCATGCGGTTCCAATAATTCCGGTCCTTCTTATGCGCAGAAACAGTCTTAACGGTATATTCCGGTTTTATTTCTTCGCAATCCGTCTTGCTCATCGAATAATATAAATACATTATTTCAAATATCTCCCCTCGTCATAGAATAGGATTTTATACTTTAGTCCAATATTAAAATACTATAGTATTTTAATATTGTCAATAAAACTGAGATAATAGTATTGCAATAATTGACAAAGAGGCGGTACTATGCTGGGAAAACGAATTAACGAATTGCGTATTGCTTTTGGTTGGAATCAGGTCCAGCTTGCCGACAAGCTAAACATATCAAAGCAAACTGTTTCTAACTGGGAAAACGAAAACATTCAGCCGTCCATTGAAATGCTTGTACGACTTGCAAAGCTTTTTCATGTATCTACCGATTATCTCCTTGGACTGGACGATGCAGCCACGATCAACGTGGAAGACTTGCCGGTTTCCTTTATTGCCCACTTGTCCCAGATCATTGAAGATTACAGGCAGAAATAACTATAAAAGCGAGGTGAAATTCACCTCGCTTTTGCTATGTAATGCTTGTTATACCGCGAACCTCCACCCGGCGGACAATTCCTGTTGCCTTCATAGTATATCTTTCTCCTTTACAGATGTTGCAGCACCGCAAAGGCTCCCCTTGTCAGGGGAGCTGTCAGCCTAAGCAGGCTGACTGAGGGGTAGTTGTTCTCTCCCTCAGTCACCTTCGGTGACAGCCCCCTCGTCAGAGGGGGCCTTTTCGCGCACTACAACAATTTTACAAATTACGATGTTAGTATCTGTAAAAGGCAGGAGATTCTACAACAAAAAGCTGGCGGTCCGCCAGCTTTTTGCGCTAATATTTTAACCTTCGTTTTGCAGTGCTTCTGCCAGTTTGCAAATGGCCTCGCTTCTATCCACTCGCTCTGCACATTCATAAATTACAACATCCGGATCATACGCATCTACGATTTCCGGAAGTGATGCAGTATAATCGCCCCAAACCAACCAAACCTCACTAAAGCTCTCAGCGATATCATCGATCAGGTAATTATTAAAATAGCTGTCACCCATCAGCAGTAATCGTTTGTCGTTTTCCGCATTAGGATTTTTCCAAACACTATGGCGATGATCTGTTGCCCATTTTTCCATCTCCGCAACATCGCTTTTTTGTGCTTTGGCATTTTTGAGGGTAAATACCTCAACTTGCTCCGTCTTTCCATTCGGACCGTTGTTCGTCTCATTAGAAATGTAGTAATCCTGTTCAGTCAGCACCTTCAACGGAGAAGAAATATCCTTATTGATCTGTTCCATCATATGACAATAGCTTATATACGCCCCGCGATGTGTCCAGTGGGTAGGATCGCCCCAATGGCTGAACACCGGATAGTTCTCCTTATTGTCTTTGAGTATCTGCTTAAAATAGATGGCATTTACAGATGTCTTATTCTGCAGATAGTCCAAGACCTGATCCGTTTTGGACACATTTCCGATCTGCTTAACTGAGGAGATAAACCGTTCCGGGTAGATGGTATGCTTATCTACGCACTGCACATAGTAAAAGGCAATGTCCTTCTCTGCCAGCCAGTTGCTGATAGTCTGATAGCTGTTGCCGATTTTCGCCACCTGTACTTCTGTTCTCAGATTCGCATGGGCAAAATCTTTTACAATGGAATCGGGCGCATAAATAGAGTCCCCTGTTTTGCCGGTTTTCCATTCACTGGTTGTCAACGCACGGTCAAAAACGTCCTGCATAAGCGATTTATTCGCCCCAATGAGCTTTTGCCGAAAACCCAAATGATCCATGAACCAAGTTTCAAAATCCTTGGTAAAAGATTCGTTAAAATTGCCTTCTTTTACTACAGAGGGGAATGCCGCCAAATTGCGGTTTTCTTCCTCCGATACACCACCGCTTTCCCATCGGGTAAACAGAAGTGGCACAAACAGCACAACCAAAAAAAGCAACACAAATATAATATTATTGATTTTCTTAAACATACGGCATCCTCAAAACTGAAAGTAGATAAAAGCTGAATAGGTGTTCGATGCCACCTGCAAAATACAAAGCAGCAGAGCCGCCAGTAATGCCACATCACGAATCACAGCACCCACCGGTGCGGGTAGTTTTTTGCTCACTGCCTCGATCAATCGCTTAGGTAACGGTGTTGCCATCAAAATTCCCAACATCAGCACGCACAGCGTCCAACGGTCCAAATAATAGGAAGGCAGTAAATACGCGATGCTGAAATTATTGTGCAAGCCAACCAGCGACAACAGGTAGTTCAGACCGTTTTTAAGGCCCGGGATTCGGAAAAAGATCCAGCCGATCGTCACCACCAGAAGTGTATAGATATGCTGCAGTGCAGAAATCAATCCTGCAATCACGGGAGAATGTTCTTTTTGCGGTTTATTGGCGTTTCTTTGGCGGATCCAACGTTCTGTCAGATTAAACATACCATGCCACATACCCCAAAGAATAAAGCTGAAGGAAGCACCGTGCCAAATACCTGTGAGCAGAAAAACAATCGCGACATTTAAGTAAACATGTCTGCGGTTTCCGCCCAAAGGAATATATACATAGTCACGGAAGAAGGAAGACAAGGAGATGTGCCACCTTCTCCAAAATTCGGTAATAGACTTGGATATGTAGGGGAAATCAAAGTTCTCCAAAAAATGGAAACCAAACAGACGACCCAAACCGATGGCCATATCACTATAACCGGAGAAATCAAAAAACAGCTGCAAAGAATAGGAAACAATACCGATCCATGCATTGATCGGCAGATTGGAGGCAGTATAGCTGGCAGCCACAATAGCATCTGCCGTTACCGCCAGCGTATCTGCAATGACAATCTTCTTAAACAGGCCTATGACAAAACGGCGGCTGCCGGCAGCAAAGTCGTCCAGGGTGACAGTGCGTTCATCAATTTCCTTTGCTACATCCTGATACCGCACAATTGGTCCGGCAACAAGCTGGGGAAACAGTGCGACGTACATTCCCAGCTTAAAAGGGTTTCTCTGGACCTCGACTTCACCCCGATACACATCCACCACATAGGATAAGCTTTGAAAGGTAAAAAAGGAAATGCCGATAGGAAGAACTACCTCGGTAAAGGATAGAGACCGTTGGAGAAGCCTTTCGATAATGGATACGGTAAAATTGAAGTATTTGAAATAGAAGAGTAACAATAGGTTTCCTGCTATACCAATCCATAAAACCAACAGTTTTATGCTTTTCTTATGTATACTTGCCACCAGCAGCGCACTAACATAATTCAACAGAATGCTAGCAATCAATATCCATAAAAAATCCGGCCTGTTCCAGCCGTAAAACACCAAACTGATTATTAAAAGCCAGTAGTTTCTTGCCTTTCCCTGTAAAAGATAATATCCAACCAAAACAATTGGTAAAAACACAAAAAGAAACACTGAATTGCTAAAAACCAAAGCAAACTCCTCCCAGCAACAAATATGGCAATATAGTAACATAGATATTTTTGACTGTCAACACAAGCACAATCCCCAAATAACCCAGTAATTATGCCGTTATATTTCCCTTGGTGTTATTATACCTCATTCCTCTACTCGACGAACAATACCTGTTGCTTTCATATATCTTTCTCCTTTTACGATACTTGACGGCACTACCGGAAATCATGTCATTCTGAGCGGAGCAGCCATAGGCTGCGCAGCCGAAGAATCCGTCACACCAAAGAGAACGGATCCTTCGACTCCCCCTCGACTATGCTCGGGGTCGCTCAGGAGGACAGAGGTAATTGGTAGCCCCTACAATAATTTTACAAATTACGCTGTTAGTAGCTGTAAATTGCAGTAGAGCATCCTGCACAAAACCAGCATATCGCCCCTTGCTATTTTCCCAATTATTGTGTATGATTATGTTGTTTTTTGGCGGTATTGATCGCATCCAAAAGAAAACCACCTTCCGAAAGGATATTGTTATGAAACTTTACATCGATCCCGGTACGGGAAGTATGCTCTTTACTGTGCTGCTTGGTTTGGTTGGCGCAGCCGTTTATTCCATCCGTATGCTGCTCATTAAACTCCGTTTTGCCTTCAGTGGCGGAAAAGCAGAGGTTAGCACCGAGAAGATACCCCTGGTTATTTTTTCGGATGATAAGCGTTACTGGAGTATTTTTGCGCCCATCTGCCGGGAGCTAGACCGTCGGGGTATGGACGTGGTATATATGACTGCCTCGCCGGATGACCCCGGTTTGGAAAACCCCTACCGTCATGTACGCGCAGAGTTTATCGGCGCAGGCAATAAAGCCTTTGCTAAGCTGAATTTTCTTAACGCAACGATCGTCCTCTCCACTACGCCCGGTCTGGATGTCTATCAGTGGAAACGATCTAAAAATGTGCAGTACTACATCCATATTTTCCATACCGCAGGCGAAGTTACCCGGTACCGTATGTTCGGTATCGACTACTATGACGCACTGATGATTGCCGGCGATTATCAGCAACAGGACATCCGTGAGTTGGAAGCACTTCGGGGTTTACCTCCCAAGGAGATTGTCAAAGTAGGCATCCCCTATATGGACGAGATGGCAGCACGTCTGGCTGCCGTCGGTCCTGCCCCGGAGCATCCCCGCACTGTTCTGCTGGCACCTACTTGGGGCCCCAGTGCAATCTTCAGCATCCACGGCGGTAAGATCATTGATGTACTTTTAAAGACAGGCTACCATGTGATTATCCGTCCCCATCCCCAATCATTCGCGTCCGAAACAGAACTGATTTCCGGACTTATGGAGCAGTACCCCGAATCCGATCAGTTGGAATGGAACCGGGACACTGACAATTTTGAGGTGCTGCGCCGCAGCGACATTCTTATTTCTGATTTCTCCGGTGTGGTTTTTGACTTTTCGCTGATCTATGACAAGCCTGTCATTTATACCGATCCGAACTTTGACCTGGCACCTTATGATGCCTGGTTCCTGAGCCATCCTCTTTGGACCCTGTCAGCGTTGCCCCGAATCGGGCAGGAACTGAACATGGAGAATCTGTCTGCATTGAAAGAAATGATCGATTCCTGTCTGGAAGATTCCCGTTATGCTCAGGGTAGAAAAGAGGTTCGGGAAGAAACTTGGGCTTATTATTCCGAAGGTGCCTGCCGGGCAGCAGATTATCTTATGGCCAAATATGAAGAATTGACCAACACAGAAAGGAGTGGGGCAGATGTCTGTTCTTGATATGATCGGTGCTGTGCTGATCGGTCCTTTAAAGCTTCTGTTTGAAGTAATTTTCTCTATAGCCAGCCATATTATCGGCTCTGCCGGTCCGGCAATCATTGTCCTCAGTCTTGCCATGAACGTCTTGGTCTTGCCCCTTTACCGGCGGGCAGATGCCATTCAGGTGGAAGCGCGGGACACGGAAAATAAACTGAAAGATGTGGTTGCCCACATTAAGAAAACCTTCTCCGGCGATGAACGCGCAATGATTTTGCAGACGTATTACCGCCAGAACAACTACAGCCCCCTGTCCGCACTAAGCGGCTCCATTTCCCTGCTGTTGGAGATCCCATTCTTCATGGCAGCTTACCAATTCCTCTCGGGGCTGGATGTGCTGCGGGGCGTTTCCTTCGGACCAATCGCTGATTTAAGTGCCCCGGACGGATTGCTTGTCCTGGGAGGTCTTTCCATCAATCTCCTTCCCCTGTTGATGACCCTTGTAAATGTGATTTCCAGCACCCTGTACCTAAAGGGATTTCCTCTGAAAACCAAGATCCAGCTTTACGGCATGGCAGTGTTCTTCCTGGTATTCCTTTACAACTCCCCCTCCGGTCTGGTGTTTTACTGGACATTGAACAACACATTCTCTCTGGTCAAAACACTTTTCTACCGAATCAAGAACCCCAGACGAATCCTAAACATTCTGGTAGGTGCCGCAGGTGTTGGACTGATCCTTGCAAGTGGTACAGTCCACGATCCCAACTACACCGGCTTCGTGGTTTTTGTTGGTCTGGTGATGCAGCTATTCTGGCTGCTGCCACTGTTAAAGGAAAAACTCCCCAAGGCCAAAGACACCCGGCAGTCCCCCCAACCCAACACCAAGCTGTTTGTCCTGGGCGGTCTGTTTCTGACTGCTCTTATAGGTCTGCTGATACCCAGCACATATATCAGTGCCTCTCCCCAGGAATACATTGACCCCAACTGGTTTTACGCCCCTGTATGGTATGTCGTGCAAACCTTGTGCATTTGTGCCGGTACTTTTTTGGTTTGGATGGGCGTGTTTTACTGGCTGGCAACACCTTCGGGAAAAGTCCTGTTTACCCGTATTGTCTGGACCGCCAGTGGTGTGATGTTGGTCAACTATATGTTCTTCGGGACCGGATTGGGCATTGTTTCCCCAAATTTACAGTACGCTGACCGTTTCTACTTCACTGTTGCAGAGCATCTTATAAATATCGCGGTTGCTCTGGCACTGATAAAAGTACTGCATCTGATATTTACAAAATTCCAACGCAGGCTTCCGCTTGTGCTTCTGGTTGGCTCCATCGCCCTGACCAGCATGAGTGTGATAAACATTACCCAGATTGCCGACGCCACCACAGAAACCTTGGACCAACTCGGCGAATCCACTGACCAGCATCCCTCCTTCCGCCTGAGCAAAGACGGACAAAATGTTGTGGTGATCATGCTGGACCGGGGTATCGGTCCTTTTATCCCGTATATTATGGAGGAAAAGCCGGAACTTCTGGAGCAATTTGACGGTTTTACTTACTATTCCAACACCCTTTCCTTTGGTGCATACACCAACTTTGGTGCCCCCGCCCTTTACGGTGGTTATGATTACACCCCTGTGAATATGAATCTTCGGGATACCGAGCTGCTTGTTGACAAGCACAATGAAGCATTGAAGGTAGTGCCTACACTGCTGTCCGGGGAAGGCTACAATGTAACGGTCATTGATCCGTCCTATGCCGGGTATAAATGGATACCGGACATCAGCATTTATGACGATATACCAAATGTCAACACGTATATCGCCGAAGGCAAATTTGATGGGGTCAGTGCCAGTATCGATACCGTAAACGCAAGAAACCGCAATTTTTTCCTGTTTAGCCTGATGAAGACCCTTCCGGTTTCCCTGCAGGCATCTGTGTACAACGACGGTCTGTATCACAGCATCCCCAATAACAAAGATACCAACGATGTCTCTGCTGGCTTTATGCGTTCCTACAACGTGTTGGATAATATGGACACCATGACCACCATTTCCGAGGAGGAAGAAAATACATATATGTTCCTCCGCTCAAACATTACCCATGAGCCTGTAGTTTTACAGGAGCCATATTACGAGCCATCCTCCACAGTGGATAACAGTGCCTACTATCCCCAGGAGGACAAAACCATCACCGATGGCGAAACCTCTTTCTTGCTCAGCGATGAGCACACCCTGTCTCACTACCACGCCAATGTGGCAGCCCTTATGCTGTTAGGTGAATGGTTTGACTATCTGAGGGATTCCGGTGTCTATGACAACACCAGAATCATTTTGGTGTCCGACCACGGCAGAGATCTTGGTCTGTTTGATGACGATCCCGATCCCCTCCGGCGTACAGAGTATTACAGACCAATGCTCTTGGTCAAGGATTTTAACGCCACGGGCTTCACCACCTCCGACGCATTTATGACAAACGGAGATGTACCCACCCTCACCTTGGATGGACTGATCGATTCCCCTGTAAACCCCTTCACCGGAAATCCCATTAACAGCAATTATAAGCTGGAAAATGATAAGCACCATGTGCTGATCTCACGGAAATGGGATGTGAACGAAAATAACGGCACCCAATTTCTGGAGGACCTGTGGGCAACCGTTTCGGGCAATGTGGGAGAGAAGGAAAACTGGACCTACCATTCCGATCCGGCAGTCCTCCCCCCGGACCTGAATGACTGACCCGGTACTCAAAAATTACATAACTAAGGGCTGCTGTTTCCGGCATTTTGCTTGTGGACAGCAGCTCTGTTTTTTCGTTTTCCCATTGCAAAAGGCCCCACTACCACCCTTGACATTTTTCGACGATTACTGTATTCTAATATTGTATGTGCAAAAAACGCAGAAAGGGACTTCTGTTATGAAAGCTGTTATTTTCAATTCCGGACTGGGTAATCGCATGGGTGAATTTACTGCCAGCAACCACAAATCCATGGTTCGGCTAAAAAACGGCGAGACCGTTTTCCACCGTCAGGTCCGACTGCTCAGCGAAGAGGGCATTACTGATTTTCTGGTAACTACAGGTCCTTTTGCAGACCAGCTTATCAGCGAAGCCTCTGACTTTCCTGAGCTAAATTTTACGTTCGTCCACAACGATATTTACTACAAGACGAACTATATCTACTCAATGTATCTGGCAAGAGAGTATATGGATGACGACCTGCTATTCCTCCACGGCGATTTGGTATTCAGCCGCAAACTGGTACACGATGTCCTTCGTTCCCCCAACGGGAATACCGGCACTGTCAACTTTAAAAAAGCATTGCCGGAAAAAGACTTTAAAGCTCGTGTGGTAGATGGAAAGCTTCTGGAAGTCTCCATCCATATTTTCGACGAGGATTGCTTTGCATTCCAGCCCTTCTATAAGATGGATAGGGCTACCGCCTCCGCATGGATTGGCAAGGTAGTGGAATTTATTCACAAAGGCGAAGATAAATGTTACGCAGAAAACGCCCTTAACGAAATCTTCCCTGCACTGAATATCCGCGCCTTTGATTACGATGGCTACTATATCGACGAAATCGACAATTTAGATGATTACGCCCGGGTTACCCAGGAGATCCTCCCCTTTGACGAAGCGGATGAGGCACTTTCTGTAAGGTAATGCTCACAGAGGAGGAAAAACACAATGTCTAATTTAACCCAAACGTACGGCTACAGTGCCAGTGAATACAAAAAATTTAAAAAATATGCCTGGCTGATGCTGCTCAGCTTCGGCATGACCTATCTATTCTTCTACAACGGACGGCAGAATATCAATCTGGTAATGACCCAGATGGCCGAGGGTCTTGGATCCACTACCGCCGCCATGGGCGTCGTCTCCTCAGCGTTGTTCTGGTGCTATGCCTTTGGGCAACTTATCAATGGGCGACTAGGTGCTTACTTTGGCTATAAAAAGTTTATGATGGTTGGCGTAGTGGCCTCTGCCGTACTGAATGTAATCATCTCCTTCCAGCACTCCATCCCGGTGATCGCCGTGTTGTGGGGTCTGAACGGTTTCTGCCAATCTATGGTCTGGGCCAATGGTCTGGGCGTCCTGAACAAATGGTGGCCCAAAAAGCAGCGCGGCTTTGCCTCCGGTCTTGCCACTGCCTTTACCGGAACCGCTCAGGTGGTTACTTATCTGACAATCCTGCTGTGTCTGGAAATGAATCCCGAGTGGGGCTGGCGGGCTGCCTTCCGTTACCCCATGATCCCCATGGTACTGATGCTGGTGGCTTTTGCTTTCCTGTTCAAAGCCCAGCCCGAAGATGCGGGTCTGCGTCCCTTTGAAGAAGAGGATGCTCAGGCAGCCCAGAAGGATGCCGCTCTGATCGCCAAAATTGAAAGCAACGGCTATCTCTATCCTTATAAGGTGCTGTTCAGCGAGCCTAAGGTTTTGGTGTTCTGCCTCATCTCCGCCATTGCCGGTATCGGCCGCTATGGGCTTCTCACATGGGTACCTACTTATTTCACCGAATCCATGGGACTTTCCATTAAGGACGGTATCTTCAGTTCTATTCTGCTGCCTATCGGGCAGGCCTGCGCTATGTTTGTTTTCCCCCTTATCACTGACAAGCTGTTTAAGGGCAAGCGTGAGCCCATGCTGGCCCTTGCTTCTATCATCACTTTCTGCGGCATGATCTGTTTCCCCTTTATCCGCAGTCAGGCGCCGGCCTCTATCATGCTATTGGTCGTCGGCATCTCCAGCATGGTAACTGGCGTAATCTGGGCTGTTGCTGGAGACATGGGCGGCAGAGCCTTCTCCTCCACCATTGTTGGTGTGCTGGACTGGGCGGTTTACATGGGTGCCGCCATTCAGGCCGCTGGTTTCGGTTTTGTCAAAGATACCTTTGGCTGGCCGGCTATCTTTATCACCATTGGCTGCCTGTATGTAATCATGTTGGTTCTAACACTGGTAGCAAGAAAAATGAAAACAAAAAATATTTAAACAAAAAAATCTCCCCCACGACTGTGGGGGAGATTTTTCTGGTGACCCGTACGGGAATCGAACCCATGTTACCGCCGTGAAAGGGCGGTGTCTTAACCACTTGACCAACGGGCCATTTAAGTTGTCCTTAACAAGACAAGATTTATAATATCATCTTCCACATAATATTGCAAGCTTTTTTAAATAGTTTTTTTTGCAACTTTTATCTGGCCAAAGCTATACTTTATTAGTACCAAAATGCAGTAAAAATAATTCTAATATAATTATTTTCGTAAAAATCGGCAAAAAAAATGGCTCCGAAGGCAGGACTCGAACCTGCGACCTGCCGGTTAACAGCCGGATGCTCTACCAACTGAGCTACTTCGGAACGCTAGTATAGTTACTACTTTGTTACACTTATTATTATATCAACATTTATAAAATATACAAGCGTTATTTTAAAAATTTTTAAAAATTCTTCTTTTAACTAAAACACTTAATTATTATGTTTAAATATTAATACCCAATAAAAAAAGCCACTACTGATCTATATCAGTAACGACTCTTTACGCGAAGCGACGTCCTACTCTCACAGGGGGAAGCCCCCAACTACCATCGGCGCTAGAGAGCTTAACTTCCGTGTTCGGTATGGGAACGGGTGTGACCTCTCTGCCATCATCACTTCACT